>CAYJNJ010000074.1:0-24602 GCA_964371595.1 uncultured Bacteroidales bacterium
CCTAAATTCCTACTTGTCCAACCACTGCAAGAAGCCGGGGACATTCACCCTGCTTACAAGGAGCTTCTCTTCCGCTGGCGGATCAAGTTCTATCATCAGCCTGCTGTTGAAATATTTGCTCACTTTCTTTATAGCAGTGATCCTTGCAATGCAGCTTCTTGTCACCCGGTAAAAATCCCTGGGATCGAGTTCGGCTTCGAGCTGGTTGAGGGTATAATCCACAATGGCCCGGCTTTTATTTTTCTGCATGGCAAAGACCACATCATCTTCGGCGTAAAAGTAGGCTATTTCATCCATTTCCACCGACCGGATCTGGTCCCCGGTCTTGAGAAGGATCCTCGTTTTGTAATCCTTCTTCATCATCCGGAGCAGGTTTTCAAACTGCGAGTTGTCGGGCCAGGGTTTTTCCCTGACAAGGACATTCCGCATGGCGTCGAGTTTCCGGAGTGCGGTTTCCAGCGCCCCGGCACTGACGGGCTTCAGGAGGTAATCGATGCTGTTGAGCTGAAATGCTTTGATAGCATATTCATCATAAGCCGTTGTAAAGATCACTGGCGAGGATACCGTAACCTGCCTGAAAATCTCAAAGCTTAACCCGTCAGCAAGCTGAATATCAAGGAAGATAAGGTCGGGCTCAGGGTGCGTCTTCAGCCACCTGGCACTGTCTTCGACCGTATCGATCTGGTCAAGGACGGTGAATTCCCTTCCGGAAGCTGTCAGCAGGCGGATCAGCTCTGTCCGTGCAAAAGGCTCGTCTTCGATGATCAAAATCTTCATAACTTCAGATTAAAGGGATTACCACTTTAAAGATACTTTCTTCATTCACAATTTCGACTTTCCTCTCGGTAAGGAAAGCATAACGGCTGGTAATATTTTTAAGCCCTACGCCGGTCCCGGGTTGCTCAGCTTTCGGCTGGTAATTATTGCTGACCGTAATATTGCCCCCTCCTGAAACAATTGAAATGACAAGGGGTTGCCTTGCAGAGGCCACATTGTGTTTAACGGCATTTTCTACCAGCAGTTGTAAGGTCATAGGGGCTATATTTTGATTCAGTGAACCTTCACTGATTTCGAACCTGAAGTCGATCATTCCCTGGAAGCGAAGGCCCTGGAGAAATGCAAAGGCATGGATAAAATCCATCTCTTCCCGCAGTGGCACCAGCTCTTTTGTTCGGTTATCCAGCACGTACCGGTAAACATCCGAAAGCCTCCGGATAAATTCCGAGGCTTTGGCAGAATCTTCATAAACCAGTGATGACAGGGTATTCAGGCTGTTAAACAAAAAATGCGGGTTAAGCTGCAGCTTGAGCATTTCAAACTGGTATTCGGCGTTTTCTTTCCTGAACTTTTCAACCTCCGCGAGTGATTTCCGGTACCTTTCATTCAGGAAATATCCGAACTCTGAAAGGTTATAAGTCAAAATAAAGATAAATACCGGGATCATGACGGTCAGCTCATCAGAAAGGATGATCAGGCTGCCGGAGAAAACAATCAGCTTAAAAGCCAGCCTGATGAGGAAAATCCAGAATACTGCGGCGCTGATGCTTAATAGAACCTGCAGTGCAAGCCGCTTACCCGGTTTTTTATGCCAGGCATGATTTTTATCCAGTAGCTTTGATGAGCGGAAAATAGTTTCAAAAAGCAGGAACCCGAGGATAAAGGCTACAAGGTAGTTTGCCGGCTTCATGAGCGGATCGAAATACCTGTAACGGATGTTGAAAATCACTTCCGCTAAGAACCAGGTAAGTATCCCGGCCAGGCCCCCTGAGATCAGGCGATAATACCATTTATTATTTATGTAAGGTATCATAGGTTTTGCCGGGATGTATATTTTCAGCGCTGGGAACAGCTATGTTCAAAAGTATGCAAAAATTCAACATGAGAAAGAACGACCGGCATTTGCAGTGATGATCAGTTCAGGATGATGAACTGCTTTCTGAGCTCTAACATTCCATTGCGCTCAATAACGCAGGTATATATCCCGGAATCGCAATTTTTCATATCGCACTTGATAACCATCACGACATTCTTTTTGATCACACGATGAAAAACCTTTTCATTTCCTTCATTATAAATTTTCATCACGACTTTGTCGGATTCCGGGTTGGAAACCCTGAAATTGATCATATGGGAATCTTGCTGAACGATGAGGGCTCTGAATTGCTGCTCAATTGATAATAGAGAAACATTTGCGGAGTCAGGAATTGACATGGCACTTGCGGCGGTCATTACGAGGAAGAGGGCGGCGGTCAGGATCGTTGTTTTCATGTTATTACGTTTTTAATGTTAATGATGAAACAAAGATATCCCGCCATGCAGGGGAAGTAAATGGAAAGATGGTGAAGTGAAGGATCCGGAGGGTGAATTTAAGGATCGGACCGGTGAAATGTGTGTTTAACGCTGTCAGATCCCTCCGGTGTCGGGACGTACAGGTTAAAGGCTATAATTCAAGAAGGGTAAGTTTATTAAGGTCGACTTCGCCCAGCTTATGCTCATAGGCTTTTTTAAAAGTAAGGATATCCTCCGTATCAAAGCCGATCAGACCGGCGGCATAGACATCCGTGGCGAGGGGATCGCAGCCGGCGATGATCTTTCCGGGTTTCACGGTAGGGCCAGGGCCGGCCGGGCCATTGGCTGTCGCGCATTCGATGGCATCGATTACGCACAGGTCAGGTTTACGGAGCAGGCAGAGGTCGGCAATGCACTGGGCCAGGAATTCCACTTCATCATAGGTATAATCGCCCTCAGGCGAATGCATGTGCCGGTTGGTATTGGAAGATGAAACCCCCATCATCCCCTTGAGGTTGCCTGAAAAAATAGTCCCGTTATGGTGCTTTGCAACCGGGATGCTTATAAAAACATCCACTTCGGTAAGCTCTTTGAAAACTTCCGCTTGTTTCAGGGATACCCCCCCGGGGATGCTTGTATCCACACGGTCGGTTCCATAGCTGAAAGTAGAAATGACTGATTTATACTTTTCGTAAAGCTGGCCTTTTTCCCAGTATCCTGCGGGTACAGGTTTAAATAAGTTGATCCCGGCCGCCCCTGCTTTCAGGCAAAGATCAGCCATGACTATGATTATATCAGGATTAGTAAAATATCCCGGGTTTTTCCAGGGTGAATTGGCCAGGATCCCCACCGTTTGCCCTTTTACGACAAACTGGCCTATGCCCCCCAGCGGCTCCAGCAATTTTGGAATATTTGCTTCCGGGTCGTCGCCAGAAATCGTGACGATTCCTGGTTTTTCAAATAATGACGGGGCTTTCATCCCCGGAAGATCCTTAGCCAGCATGCCTGATGCTGCTACCTGCTTTGATAAAATAATGGCACTACCGGCAAGTAGACCGGTCTTTATAAAATCACGACGCCTGAATTTGCTCATAGGGATATGTATTGATCTGGTTCGGGCAATAAATTTAAGGTATTTTCCTTTTTTTTTAACTTTTTTAATAAATTCTTAACTTTTTAGTTGACAAACTAAATTTATAGTTATATATTTGTATCATGATTTTCATATTTTAAATCCTGACACATGAAAGAGCTGAAAAGTACCGGAAGGGATCTTACGAAGGCGGAAGAACAGATCATGCATATCATATGGGACAAAGGCAGCGGCCTTGTCCATGATATCCTGAAGGAGTTTCCCGAGCCAAAACCCGCTTACAATACCGTTTCAACCATAATCCGGATCCTGGAACAAAAAGGGTTTATCGGCCATAAAGCCTACGGCCGGACTTACGAATACTTCCCTCTTATCTCTAAAAAAGAATACACCAGGACGTATTTCAAAAGCTTCGTTACCAATTATTTCGGTAGTTCCTATAAATCCCTTGCCAGTTTTTTCACTGCCGAAGAACAGGTCAGTATTAAAGAACTGGAAGAGATTCGGCAGTTAATGGATGAAGAGATCCGGAAACAAAAAGACCAGGGCCATGAATGATCTATTGATATACCTGCTGCAATCATCAGCTATAATGGCTGTGCTATACACTGTTTACTGGCTTTTCCTGAGGAAAGACACATTTTTCCATGTTAACCGGGGATATTTACTGCTGACACTTCTCCTATCCCTGACAGTACCGCTGCTCAACCTGGATTTTTTCACCCGCAGTTCCGGGTCCACTTTCATGGTCCTGCTTGATCCCGTTCTGATCACTCCTGAAAAAATAGAAGAGATTACTTCAAGGCACCTGAGCTGGTTCGAAATTGCAGGCATTATCTATTTTACCGGGGTCGTCATCTTTACCATCCGCTTTATGATACAGCTTATGCAGCTTGCCCTGATCATTTACAGGAATAAAATAACCAGGCAGGAAGGGGCCAATATTGTTTTCGTTGACCGGGGCTATTCGCCATTTTCCTTTTTCAACCTGATTTTCATCCGTAAAGAATATTATATAGATGGGAAACTCACCCCGGTCCTTGTCCATGAAAAGATCCATATCCGCCAGTTTCACACTATCGACCTGATCATCATCGAGGTTGCAATCATTTTGCTATGGTTCAATCCGTTTGCCTGGTTCCTCGGCCGCTCGGTAAAAAGCATCCATGAATTCCTTGCCGATGAAGGTGTGCTGAAGAACGGTTTCCTGAAAAGCGATTATCAGACCCTGATCCTGAACGAGGCCATGGGTTTGCAAGTCAATAATCTCACCAACAATTTCAATGTTTCACTAATTAAAAATCGAATTGCCATGATGACAAAAACACGCTCAGCGTCCTGGACACTAATGAAGGTTCTGGTCGCAATCCCGGCATTTCTTGCAGTAATATTCTTTTTCACTGCGGGAACTGCAAAAACCACCTATGCACAGGAATCTCAAGCAACCGTAAAGCCGACAGAAGTACAAAAGGCCGTAACCCAGGAAAATACTTCCCCTGACGATGCCGTATTTCAGGTTGTGGAAGTAATGCCGGAATACCCCGGAGGACAGGCCGCCATGATCAATTATCTTTCGACAAACATCAAATACCCGGAGGAAGCAAAAACAAAGGGCATTACAGGAACTGTTTATGTCAATTATATAGTTGAAAAAGATGGTGCAATTTCTAATGTAAAGATAATGAAGGGAATTGGCGGGGGTTGTGATGAAGAGGCCTGGAGGGTAGTAAAAGGCATGCCAAAGTGGAGCCCCGGGAAACAAAAAGGAGAGAATGTCAGGGTAATGTTTAATTTACCGATCAAATTCTCCCTTGATGATAAAGCCGGAAAAAAGGAAGAAGAAAAGAAATAATGTTTTAAACAAAAAAAAGAGTTCCCTAAAAATCCCCGACTTAACCACAAAGGCACGTAAAGTATATCACGAAGGCACACAAAGTAATTGATTATCTTATAAATATCTTTGTGCGCCTTCGTGAAATCGGGTAGTAAATTTTCCTATTTCACTACGGTAACAATCCCTTCGTAGACCTTTTTTGCACCCCTGAAGTTCTGTCCGAAAATCCTGAAAACATAGGAATCTCCCGGCACAAAATTGCCGTTCATATTCCGTCCATCCCATATACAATCCGGGTTGGAGACCGTTGATTCATATACCAGGCTTCCCCAGCGGTTATAAACAATGATCTGGAACACATCAATAATATCACCGGTGGTACCTCCGATTGAAAAACATTCATTCAGACCGTCGCCGTTAGGTGAAAAAGCATTCGGGACAAAGATCTTGATATCCTCAACGATCCCGATTTCCAGCGTATCCCTGTCCCAGCATCCATGTTCGGTTTCAGTGTACATGACCACCATGTAACTGCCGGGTGCGCCATACGTATGACGGGGATTGGCCTCGGTGTTGATATTCGTGGAATCACCGAAATCCCATTGGATCAGACTGAACGGAATATTGATCAGTTGCGTAAATTTGATCGTCGGGTTATCGATGGTCGCAGCCTGCGGATCTGCAGAAAAATCGGCTACCGGCACTTCATAGACTTCCACAAGATTATCAATCGTCAGGGTATTGATACAACCGGTTGAGTTTGTGACAGTCAGTGTCACATCGTAGATTCCCGGGATTGAATAGATATGTGAAGGATTTTGAGCCGTCTCCGTGGTCCCGTCGCCGAAATCCCAGAGATAGGTTGGATTCTCGAGGTTTGAAGAACTGTTGCTGAAAGACACATCCACCGGTTGGCAGCCAAAAGAATTGGTTGCGGAAAATGCAGCCAGCGGATCAGGGTTGACCTGGAAATAGAATGTGAATGTCGAATCGCAACCGCTCTCCCAAATGTGGCACTGGATAGTTTTAAGGCCAGGTGTGCTCCAGATGACCTGGGGTGGCATACTCAGGGTACTTGTCGCCGGGACGCCATCATCGAAGGTCCAGTAATAGCTGGCGTCGGACTGTGGCGGCACGACCGACTGGAAGTTGACCTGGACCGGTTTTTCGGTGCAGGATGAATCCGGGTCGGCGTAGATCTGCACATCGATCCTGGGCCTGACATTGACGGTCACATTGGCTGAATCGAGGCACCCGTTATTATCCGTGATAACGCAATGATAAGTTGTGGTGACCTGCGGGGTTACGATTGGTGAAGGCAGGTCTTGCTGCCCACTGAGCGAAGCGTCAGGAGGAATGGCAGTCCAGGTGTAATCCTCAATGGTAACAGGCCCTGTGGCTATAATGCTGATCTGTGCAGGGTAATCTATACAAACAGAGCTGAGATCAGTGGACGCTTCCGGATATGCATAAGGATAAACATTAATGGTCCGGGTTATTGTATCGTAGCAGAAGTTGACATTATGTGAAATCACAGTTACATCACAGGGGCCGGCGTCTACAAGGCTCAGGTTTATCACCTTGCCGGATGCTGTATGGTTGGTCCCGTTGTCAAACCAGCTCCATTGCCAGCCATCGAAGCCGTTCATTTCCTCAAGGGTAAATTCCACATTCGGGCAGGTATTGAAATCATTGGAATTGTTCATCTTCATATCCTCGATCAATTCCGATACATAGAATGTAAAGCAGGTATCCGCCTGTTCACCGCAGTCATTAATGATGGAAACGCATACGGTATGATTAGCATTTCCGGGAGGCGGGGCTATATAAATAATGTCCTGGGTATTTCCTATAATAGGTCCGGAGAGGCTTCCCTCGTGCCATTCATAAGATTGTGCGCTGGTGCATGTCAGATCGATAGGGAAGCCTAAGCAGACCAATGGTGCCCCGGCGATCTCCACAACGGGGAAGAAAGTCGCCTGGACGATATCTGAAGTGGTATTTCCGCATTCATCCATGACTTCGCAGGTGAAAGAAATCGTATTCGGTGCATAGATCCCATAATCGTCCCATGTCACCGTGTAAATGGAATCGTAACCGACCGGATTTCCCTGGAAATACCAGGTTGTTGTGTAGTCGTGTCCGACATAAGGGCATTGCACTTTTATATCTGACTCCCCGTTCTGGCAAAGTTGGAAATCGGGGCTGGCCTGGCACACAAGAGAGGAATAAATGTTCACCGTATCCTTTCCCGCGATATATCCGGGTTTCCCTGTACAACGGTCGAAAATGGTACAGATAGCCTGGTCGGGACTATCACCGATCGTTGTTGTGAAGGTCTGGGAATTACCGATTTGTGGCGGATTTGACCACGAGTAGGTATATGGCGGGATCCCTCCTTCCAGGATATCGTTGATATCCACAGTAATCGAATTCCCGCAGAAATAGACATTAGGAGGCACAGGGCCGTAAGGTTTTGAAGTATTTACAAAAGGATTATAATCCAGTACCTTCACTTTGACAAGGCCGGTGTACCCGGCTGTTCCTGTTCCCCATCCGCCGGTATCTTCAGTGGGCACATCGCAGGGATCAATCTGGTAACGGATGAACCAGGGTTCCACGCCTGATGTGCCTTCATTGGTATTATCATCGACTGCCTGGATAGTAAAGTTGTATTCCATTACCGAATCCGGGATCATGATCAGGGAATCCTGGAATAACGGGGGAGTTACGATAAATTCAGAAAGCACTGCATTATCAATTCTGAAACGCAGAAATGACGTATCGCGGGGCATTGTGTTGAATTTGATAGTCATATTCAGGTTCGAGCATCCGCCTTCGACAAGGCTGGAGTCGCTTGCAAAATCATTATTATCAACCGCTGCCGACATTTCCCATTCCAGGCCATAACCGCTCATCAGGCTATAGGCTTTCAGGAATACGGCTGAATTGATCTGGTGTGAAAGGTTATATCCCGACTGGACGATCCCATTCGGATAATCGGCAACGGCAATCTTTATCCAGTATGTTTTACATGGGACTACATCTGTACCTTCTGTCACAAAAGGGAAAATCTGCCTGGGTTCTGAAAAGCCGTCAAATATAAAGCTCCTGTCCCAGTTAGGATGATAATATCCAGGAGGGGTTGTATGGTTAAGTGTCCTGACGCAAACCGGGATCCAGGAGGGGGTTCCATCCTGTCCGATCATGGAAGCGATCATATCATAGTTTTGCTCACTTGGGGTCCTTTTTGTGAAAATAGCCATGAAATCACTTACATCCTCACCGGTAAGATCAACATCCACAGGGGGTGGCGGTGGGGGTGGCAGCGGTGGCTGTTCGTATTTATACTCTTCTGAAGCAAAAACGTATTCTAATTTTATAGAATTATAATAGGGTTTGTACTTGAAAGTAATCACGCTCGGGTCAACGGCGGTATCGGGTTTTGGATCATTGGGTGTGAACATTCCCGAAAGCCAGTCCATATCAGAGTCCCTGAGTACAGGGGGGCCGTTTGGCTCTGCAATATAGGGCCCAAGGCTGTCATGCATTGGAATAGCCTGGGCTCCGGTTTTATTCATCCCATTATCCATGATTGAAGTCCCTACATAACCGTTGGAGAGAATCAGCCCCATTGACATCCCGAGGTCAAGTCCGTCCTTGAAAAGGCCGACTCCTTTAGGATTGCCTATATATTGTGCGTCTGACAGTTTTCCCCCGCCAAAAAACAAAGTATCTTCGATGTACTTAATAATATCGATGAGGTATGTTGAATCGGGAACCGGGGAGTCAACATCAATCATTTTATAAATATCGAGTTTTGGATTAGTCTGGGAAAAAAGGAGTGCAGGCAGTAGGCAGAATAAAGCCACGGTGGTAAATTTCCTTACCATTTTCACCGGGTTATTCTTTTTTAATGAATTTAAAGTCATCATTTTATAGAATTTCAGAGTGGGGATTAGAACCTGTAAAGTTATAGAAACTTTCAAAAAGCAGGTCATATTTCGGAATAAAAAATAATTACTTGATAAACAGCGCATTTTACCTGGTTTTCTTCGCTTATTCCTTGAATTCTATCAGCACGACAGGTACCTGCCATGCGGGGGCTATTTTTTTTATCTCAGTAAATCTGGCATCCGAAATATGCTCCCACTGTGCAAGGTACAGGGCCCCGGGTATTTTTTCCGTTTTCACTTCGGTTATTTCATCCCTGGCTGTTGAAAGATAAAAAGTGAATATTTCATTATTATAGCGGTACCTGAAATACATATCCGGCTCGAATGCCGGGTTCCAGTAAACATAAAGGTCCTTTCCGGCTGTTTCCCTGGCAAGGTCGGAGGCAAGCTGCTTGGTAGCCACGACAGGATGGGTTTTCTCCCAGGATGGAATAATGGAATAATCGAAAGTGATACGGATAACGAGCATTGCAATGGCTAACCAGAGCAGGCGGTTCAGCGGCTGCTTCCAGTAGAAAAAACTGATCACCGCAAGTGCAAGGAGAGTAAATATCGAAACCGGCGTTATCATGGGCAGGTCGCGGCTTAGCGGATGGAAGATGAAAGCAAGGCTTCCAATGGCAATTACCCCGATAAAGGCACCGAAAATATAATCGACTATCAGGAAAAATACCGGCCTGGTTTTTTGATATTCAAAATATAATGCAAACAATATTGTCATGAACAGGGGAACAAGCATAAGGATGTAGCGGGCGTAGGCTTCGGGAGAGGTCCAGTAAGGGATGATGTTGAACAGGAACACTAGCAGCAGGTACCACAAAAGCCTGTTATTTCGGATGAAAGCCAGGCTGCCTTTACGGAGCAGCAGGATCACCATGACCGACCAGGGAAGGAAATGATAAATATTTTCGAAAGGATAGGTGAAGAGGTGCATAATGGTTTTCCATACCCCAAATCTGACAACTGTACGACGGGTCACTTCGCCGGTCAATACATCGAATACCTGCCCCGGCTCCATGGAATTCCTGCTAAAATAAGCAATGTAATAAGCCCCAATAACCAATAACAAGGAACCAATACCTAATAAGTGCCTCCAGTTGAACAGCATCCTGAACTGCCTGCCCTGAATAAACAGCACGAGCAGGGTAACAGCACAAAAGTACAGGCTGGGCAAGCCTTTCAGCAGGTATGCCACAGCGGTGATGCCATATGCGACGATAAAAACTGTGAGATATTTCTTCTTCTTAAAGAAATGCCACGATAGCATAAAGAAAGAATAGATGAGCCAGGAGAAGGTGACATCAATCAATCCGTGAAGCGATTCATAGAAAATGATCCTTCCGTAAGTAATGAAAGCCAGGGCGTTGACCAGGGCGAATCGGTTCCCGAATTCCTTCCGTGTAAAAAGGAAAATAGTTCCGCCAAAGAATAGGATCGAAAGGATCACCGGCATGCGGATGACCGTTTCCGAATAACTTCCCGTTAGCTGGAAGAACCCGGCAAGTATCCAGTTGTACAGCGGGGGTTTCATGAGATAAGGCTCCCCGCCGATGGTTGGTGTGATAAAGTCACCGCTTTTGATCATCTCAAAAGCGACGATGGACCGGATCGCCTCATCCCTGATGAGCTGCACCATTTCGAGGTTGATCAGGTATGCCGGGAAATAGAGCAATCCTGCCAGGATGACGAAAAAATAAAGGGTCTTATTTGAGGGATTATTAATCATTGATAAAAATAACGGGGACAGGCAAATTTAGTTTATTTTGCTTAACACTGACAGCGTCAGACGCAGGCGGACCTGTCAGCGATTGAACCTGCATATGAAATTTAAATATCTTTGCATTAAATCAAAAGACAATGCCCAAACTTTCCCTGGTCATTTCGGTTTATAATGAAGAATCGAATATTCTTCCCCTTTCGGAAAAGATTACTGATGCTTTGAAAGGCCGGGATTACGAAGTGATCTTCGTGGATGATGGCTCGAAAGACGGGACAGTTGCAAATATCCTATCCATTAAAGATCCGCATATTGTCCTGCTCCGGTTCAAAAAGAATTACGGCCAGAGCTCGGCGTTAGCAGCCGGTATCGAATATGCCACAGGAGAATACATTGTAACCCTCGACGGTGACCTGCAGAATGACCCGGCCGATATCCCGATGATGGTGAAAGTGGCGGAAGAGGGTGACTGGGACCTTGTTGCAGGCAACCGGAAAAACCGCAAAGACGGCTTCCTCATCCGCAAGATCCCGTCGCGTATCGCAAACCGGATGATTAGGAAAGCTACCGGAGTGAAGATGAAAGACCTGGGCTGTGCCCTGAAAGTTTTTAAGAGCGATATCGCCAAGAATATCAGTCTGTATGGTGAAATGCACCGTTTCATCGCTGTCCTGGCGGCCCTCGAAGGCGCCACGATCACCCAGGTCGATGTAAACCATTTCGCCAGGATCCACGGGCAGTCGAAATATGGCCTCTCCCGGACTTTTAAAGTTATCAGCGACCTTATCCTGCTCATCTTTATCAAACGATACCTTCAGAAGCCGATGCATTTCTTCGGAAAATGGGGATTGCTGATCCTTATCCCGGGTGTTTTGATCAATATTTACCTGCTCATTCTGAAGATCATGGGCCAGGATATCTGGGGAAGGCCCTTGCTGATCCTCGGCATCATGCTGGTGGTGGCCGGTTTCCAGATGATCACCAGCGGAATTATCGCCGAAATAGTAATGCGGACCTACTACGAGTCGCAGCAGAAAAAGCCATACCGCGTCAATAAAATTTTCAGGGGTGGGAAGCAGGTTTAAACGGCTGCTGAAAACATTGCTGAAGTTTGCCGTTACAGGTGCAGCATTGTACTTTGTCATCCGGAAAATTGAAGTTTCAGAGGTCCTTGCGCTTTACAGCAAATCAAACCTGCTGTTCATTTTATTTGCCATTGTTCTTTTTGCCCTTTCCAAGCTGGTTTCTGCGTACCGGCTGAATATTTATTTCCGTGCCATTGACCTTAATATTTCCGAAAAAACAAACATCAGGCTTTATCTCCTTGGGATGTTTTATAATCTTTTTCTTCCGGGCGGCATCGGTGGGGATGGCTACAAAGTTTATCTTCTTCAAAAGAATTATGAGACGGGAACCAAAAAAATATTAGGTGCAGTTCTTTCTGACCGCATTTCCGGAATGGTTGCCCTGGTTGTTCTGGCTCTGACAGGAATTTCCGTTCTCAGTTCAACCTCATTAAACATTCAACCTTCAACATTAAACATTCAACCTTCATTTTTCAATCTCAGCTTCCTGCTCATTCCTTTCGCTTTCCTCGCATACTATTTCTTTATAAAATACATCTACCCTTATTTTTTAAAGATAAACCTGTTGACATTTGGATATGGTTTCATTGTCCAGTTGTTACAGGTGGCTTGTGCGTGGTTTTTGCTGATGGCGCTGGGCGAAACGGAAAACCATCTCGCTTACCTTGTCATTTTCCTGGTTTCTTCGGCGGTGGCTGTATTGCCGATATCCATTGGCGGTGTAGGTGTCAGGGAACTGACATTCCTTTACGGTTCGCAGCTTTTGAATGTCGATATGAACGTTGCCGTAGGGATGAGTTTCCTGTTCTACCTGATAACAGCTTTTGCCAGCATTGCCGGGATTTGGTATGTGTTTAGGCCAATAAAGCTGTAAGCACCAAATACGGAGCAAGCACCAAGCACCAAGCACCAAATTCCAAATAAGACCTAAATCCAAAAAAAACAAATCCAAAATAGTTTTGAATTTTGAGTTTTAGGACTTTGAATTTATTTGGTATTTGGTGCTTGGTGCTTGGGATTTGGTGCTTGGAACTCAGTAGGATATTTTCACCAGCACCACCCCATGATAAGGCACATCCACGGTGAACTCCATGAATTCCCCAAGGTCTTTCTGCCTCCAAACATCTCTTACTGAAAAAGCTTCGTTTAAGCCTAAGTCTTTGACATTCAACGTAATTACCTTTTTTGCTGCACCTTCTTTCCAGTTAAAAGCATCCACAGGCGATTGCTGACCTGTATAGAAAAATCCAATTGCCTGGGAGCCATCGGCAAGGGGCTTTAACCATATCTCAATGCCGTCTTCTTTCCTGATCCGGGTAGCCTGTTTGCCCAGCTCATCCTGGTTGATCGCGAGCACTTCATCATTAGTTAGCAGGTTCAGGGTGAACGGATCGAGCCGGGCAAGGTCGCAACCAATCAGCAGGGGCGACGAAAGAAGGCACCAGAGACTGATGTGGGTGTATTGCTCATCGGGTGTCAACCTGCTCGGATGCAGGTCCGGCCCCCATCCTACCTGCCCTGCCACCAGCATGTCAGGATCATTCCAGTGGCCCGGCCCTGCAAATGGAGAGCATTTATCCTGGTCAAAACCGATCCCCGCCATGCTTTCCCAGGTGTCGGTTATGTCACCGGTAGTGCGCCAGAGGTTCCCCCCAACATCTTGTCCCCATTCCCAGACATTCCCCATACCGTACTGACAAAGACTGTAAATAATATCCCGCTTTGCATTTATAATTTGATCTCTCATCATCAGGTAAGGTTTCTGAAGCTCGTACAGGCTGTCGTTGAGTGCAATTTTCCCGTATGAGCACCAGTCGTATTTTACATAATCAATGCCCCAGCCTGCCCAGGTTTCCACATCCTGCCTTTCATGTTCGTAACTGCCAAGGTACCCTCCGCAGGTCAGCAGTCCGGGTGAGGAATAAATACCCATTTTCAAGCCTTTCCCATGAACATAATCCACTGTGGATTTCATATCCGGGAATTTCTCATTCGTCAGAAGTTCTCCTCCGGTAGTCCTTTCCGCAGCTTCCCAGCCATCGTCAATATTAATGTAGGTCCAGCCGTGGTCTGCCAGGCCGCTGCTGATGAAAGCATCGGCGGCTGCACGGACTTTTGCATCATCAACGCTTAATCCCCAGCAATTCCAGCTGTTCCAGCCCAAAGGAGGCGTGAGGGCAAGTCCCTGGCCGGTAATGATCCTGAATTCACGCTTTGCTTCCCCGAGCTCATTCGAAACTGTGAAAATTACCCTATAATCCCCTTTTGCCGGGGCTTTTCCGCTGATGATCCCGGTCGTGGGATCGAGAGAGAGCCCCATTGGGAGTTTATCTACAGCAAAAGATAAAGGCTTCTTCCCGCTGGCCGGTATTTTATAGAGAAATGGCTTTCCGGGGCCGGCCCCCGTTACTGTTGGCCCGTTGATGCGTGGAACCTCAGATACCGGAGGAGTCAGGATATAAGGCTCAGAAACGGGAAGCCCAACAACAACAGGCACTTCGCCCCGGTACTCAATACAGGCTTCCAGCCAATCGGCATGGTCATAATAGTTATAATCACCATAGTCGGAAACATACAGGGCCAATTTTTTTATGCCTTCCAGGCTGATCCCGATCTTTTTCGCAGGATCACCCACCTTCATCAGCCCGCTCTGCCACAGGATACGGCCATCGCCCAGGATGAAAAACTCCATGGATGCCACTGCGTTGGCGGATTCATCGTCGACACCAACCAGGGCGGAAAATGAAATGCCGGTAGAAACGCCCAGATCGATCATCATTTTAGAGATGGCATGCGTTCCTACACCGTGTTCATAGACCTCCCCGGCCACAGTCAGAAGGTTGCTGTCGCAGCTCAGGTTGGCCCGCACTGTCCCCCAGCCGGTCTCCATTTTAGACAGGTCCATTTCATGCAGGTAGATCTTCTTTGGAGGAAGTAAAGAACAGGAAGAGGCAACTACGGCCAACAGGAAGAAAAATGCAAATCTTTTCATGGTTTGGTTGATTTGGAGGAGTAAAGATAAAATTCCAAATTCCAAATTCCAAATTCCAAATTCCAAATTCCAAATTCCAAATTCCATCCACCAGCTGGCGGACCAAACCTCAAAACCTCAAAACCTCAAAACCGCAAAACCGCAAAACCTCAAATCATTAAAAATAGCATAGTGCTCAAAACTTTTTTAAATTATCTTAGAGTTCTAAAACTCAACTCAGGCAATTATGAAAAAGTCTGTAATTTCTATTTCAGCCCTTGTGTTTATCAGTTTATTCTCCTGTGATAAGAATGAAGATGAAAGAAGTATTGACACGAATTACAACCCGGTGATCAATCCTGCCAATTTTTCCCAGCAACAAAGCAATGATTATTTTCCGTTGATGTTCGGGAATACATATGTCTACCACGGCACAACCTCTGACGGGGAAGAAGAGATCGAGGTCAGCGTGCAGGCAGAAACTAAAACCATTCTTGGTGTAACCTGTGTTGTTGTCAGGGATGTGGTTTCTTCAGGCGGACAATTAGTTGAAGACACTTACGATTGGTATGCTGTTGATAATGATGGAAATGTCTGGTATTTCGGGGAAGATGTCAGCAATTATGAAAACGGTGTTTTCCAGGACAAGGATGGATCATTTGAAGCCGGTGTTGATGGTGCTTTACCGGGCATTGTCATGATGGCCGATCCAGTTTTAGAGCTGCCTTACCGCCAGGAATATTATTTTAACGAGGCGGAAGATTGGGGGAAAGTTGTGGCGACAGGACTAACGGTAGTCACGCCATACGGGGAGTTCACAAATTGCCTTAAAACAGCCGATTGGAATGCCCTCGAACCAGATTTACCGCTGGAATACAAGTATTATGCCCCCGGTTTCGGGCTGGTAAAAGAAGAAACCGAAAATGGAAGTGAGATAGTTGAATTGATTGATATCGGGATATCTAATTGAATACGAAAACTTAACAGTTTAACAATTTAACAATTTAATAATTTAACAGTTTAACAGTTTAGCCTTGCAATAAATGCCAAAAGACGAAAAAGTAAAATTCACAGCTACTATTGAAGCGAAGGAAGGTATGGATGCAGCCTACATCCGGTTTCCTTATGATGTGATGAAACTCTACGGCATCAAAGGAAGGGTTGCCGTAAAAGCTATTTTCGATGAGCAGGTCAGTTACCGCGGCAGCCTGGTAAAAATGGGCACCCCCTGCCATATCATCGGGATCACTAAAGAAATCCGGCATCAGCTTGGTAAAGAACCGGGTGATACGATTAAAGTGGTCATTGAACAGGACCTGGAAATCAGGGAGGTCATCATCCCTGAAGATGTAAAAAACCTGCTGGATGAATACCCGAGGGCCAGGAAATTTTTCGAAAGTCTTTCCTATACCGACCGGAAGGAGTACATCCGCTGGATCGAAACGGCACAAAGGGCAGAAACAAGGGAAAAGCGGATAGGTATCTTTATTGCTAAGCTGAAGGAGAAGAAGAAGTTCATGGAATGAGGAGCTGCAAGCTGCAAGCACCAAGCAACTATCGCAAATCCCAAGCACCAAGCACCAAATACCAAATAAGCCCTAAATTAAAAAAAACAAATCCAAAACAGTTTTGAATTTCGAGTTTTGGTGTTGGAATTTGTTTGGGATTTGGTGCTTGGGATTTGGTGCTTATTTGGTATTTGGTGCTTGGTGCTTGGGATTTGCTGTCAGGTGCCTCCTTGCAAATAAATTCCTATCTTTGTATACCCCTTACCAGTAATCCCAAACTATGTCAAACAACAATCAACTCGACCGTATCCGCAAACTGATCAAACCCTATCGTGTAACCGATGGTAAAAATTTCAGGCTGAAGAATATCGATCCGGAAGATACCGGCGATTTTGATAAAACTGACAAGGAGAATTTTAAAGTTGCACTCGATGAAGGCATCAGCATCCTTAGGGAACTCCAGGAAAAACTTTATGCGGATAACAGGTGGGGGGTGCTTTTGATATTCCAGGCCATGGATGCTGCCGGTAAAGACGGTGCCATAAAGCATGTTTTCTCCGGTATAAATCCACAGGGTTGCCAGGTGACATCTTTCAAATCACCCTCAACGGAAGACCTGGACCATGATTTTATGTGGCGTTGCATGAAGAACCTGCCGGAACGGGGAAGGTTCGGCATCTTTAACCGCTCGTATTATGAAGAAGTCCTTGTAGTAAGGGTCCACCCTGAGTACCTGAAAGCCCAGAACCTTCCGAAAAACGGGAACAATATCTGGAAAAAACGCTTCCAGGATATCAACCAGATTGAAAAATACCTGGAACATAACGGCATACTGGTCCTCAAATTCTTCCTTCATGTTTCTAAAAAAGAACAGAAGAAACGCTTTCTCGAAAGGCTCGACAAACCTGAAAAGAACTGGAAATTCTCCGAAGCCGATGTGAAAGAGCGGCAGCACTGGGATGAATATATGGAAGCTTATGAAGACATGATCCGCAATACTGCCTCCGATAATGCGCCCTGGTTTGTGGTGCCGGCAAATAATAAATGGTACACAAGGGCTATTGTCGCGAGCGCCGTTATTGATGCACTGGCTTCATTGGACCTGCAGTTCCCGAAACTGGACAAGAGAAAGCTGGCCGACCTCAAAACAGCCCGGGAAGAGCTGATGAATGAATGATCTTTTTTTGAGTGAAATTAAATTAGTTATGAGTAACAAAGCTTGCTTCATTGTATTCATCCTCCTCGTTCCCATTTACATCATGGCTGGTGAGAGAATTAAAATCCATGATCTGATTAAAGCCAACCTGGAGAAACTTGCCATCGACAAAGAGACAAAAATCGGCGGTGAAAAGATCCACAGTATCGAATATATCACCAATCTCTATACAAAAAATGAATACCAGCCATTCTGGAAGGAGGAAGCGGCTGTTGAAGATGCCATAAAAGGGATTGTGGGGTCAGTTGAAGACGGGCTGTTGCCACAGGATTATCACCTGGAAGCCGTGCTTTTTCTCAGGAATAAGCTGTTGCAAGACGAGGGGGGCAAAAAAGAAAACCTGGAATTAAAAGCCGAACTTGATATTTTGCTTACCGATGGGGTGATCTTTTATGCCTACCACCTGCTTTACGGAAAAATTGACCCGGTAACCCTCGTCCCGACATGGAATTTCGGCTTTGCACCAATACCCGACCTCAATGTGCCTAACCTGGCGGATTATATTGAAAAGAGCGAAATCTCCACTCGCCTTGCTGAATTAAGGCCGGATATCCCAATGTACGATTCACTCCTGGCCATCCTCGCAAAATACCGGAAAATAGCTGCAGGGGGCGGATGGGGAACAATTCTGGCAGGGGGCAAGATTGAACCGGGCGGCAGTGATACACGGATCCCGGCAATCCGGAAGCGCTTGCTGGTTACCGGCGAACTGACTTTACCTGATTCTATATCCTCATCCGCTTATGATAAAAGCCTTGAAAATGATATAATAGCTTTCCAGGCTTCACATGCCCTTGATGCCGATGGCGTTATCGGTGCCGGGACTTTCAGGGAACTGAATGTGCCGGTTGAAAACAGGATCGAATCCATAAGAATTAACCTGGAAAGGGCCCGCTGGGTATTGGGAAACCTGCCCGACAGCTACATAATCGTTAATATCGCCGCTTTCTACCTTGTAATGGTGAAGGAAAACCAGGTTGTTTTTACGACCAGTGTTGTGGTTGGCAAACCTTTGAATAAAACGCCGGTTTTCAGGGATAAGATGAGGTACATCGATTTTAACCCCACCTGGACGCAGCCTACTTCCATAGTTAAAAATGAAACGATCCCAAAACTGAAGAAAGATTCGGCCTACCTTGAGAAAAACCATATGGTCCTGCTCGATCATAAAGGAAACCTGGTACCCACTTCAACGCTTGATTTCAATAATCTTTCGGCATCCAGATTTCCTTACCTGGTCAGGCAGGAGCCCGGCCCCTGGAATTCGCTCGGTGAAATTAAGTTCATGTTTCCCAACAAATATGATATTTACCTTCATGATACCCCTTCGCGGAACCTTTTCAGCAGGGGGAGCAGGGCATACAGTCACGGATGTATCAGGGTGTACAAACCAAAGGAGCTGGCAATCAAGCTCCTGGAAGGTACTAAATATGACCGGGAAAGGATCGATAGCCTCATCTCAACACATGAAACGACAAGGGTCCTCATGCCTGAACCGCTCGATATCCTGCTGATGTACTGGACCTGCGGCATCAATCCTGAAGGGAAATTATTCTTTGTGCCTGATATCTATGAGCGCGACCAGGCCGTGCTAAAAGACCTTGACAGGCTTATGCGCTAATCGCAAATAGTGGTGAGGTCTGCGTAATTTTTATCGTTGGTATGGATGTATAGACAACTGCCTCCCTTGATCAGGTCGATGATCTTGCTGTTCAGTTCCAGCGGCAGCGCGGGGCATCCGAAACTCCTGCCGATATAGCCGACATCGTCGACATAATGCTGTGCAACATATTCAGCCCCGTGGATCACGATTGCGCGCTCACGGGCAAGATCATTAAGACCGGGCTCTACCCCGTCGAGGCGCAGTGAATACCCATGCCGCCCTGAATAAGATTCAGCCGTAAGGAAAAAGCCCGGACTACTCTGCAGCGACTTTGGCCTGTTGGAGAATGTTGAGCAGTAATAATCGCCGGAATTTTTCCCATGTGCCACCAGGGTATTGTAAAGCAGCTTATAGTTCACAAGGTCAATGACATAAAAACGCCTGGAGCTGCAAGGCTTTGTATAATCTATGATCGTAAGGATATCTGCTTTCGGTGCACAGACCAGGTCTACACCATAATAAGCGCGGCGGAAAACCCGGTATTCCAGTTTTCCTTCCAGGCCGCATTTCTGGTAAATAACCTTGCAATACTCTTCTGTCAGATTAATGGAATTCTCTGTTAAATCGCCGGTTGGCGCCGGTGTATCATTAATTACAGGACTGCCAAGAAGCAATAAAAAAATAAGGCCTAATATAGAGGGTTGGAACATAAGTACACTTAAATGTTTTGTTAAGAAGCCAAAAATAATTTTTTCTTACAGATTTTCACAGATAAAAATAAAAGATGACCCAGATTTCTGTGTAGATCTGTGGCTTGAATCGGTGTGATCTGTGAGAAATTACAGAGTCAGCAGTATTACAAAACGGTTCCAGGTGGATTAAAATTATAATCTGAACCAATAATCCAAAGAAAAATGAAATCAATTCTCTTCATTCTTGCCGGGATTTTCTTTTCATTCCATGTTTTTTCCCAGTCCTGCCTGCCTTCCGGGATAGATTTTAATTTCCAGTCGGAAGTCGATAATTTCCAGTCAGATTATCCCGGCTGTATGGAAATAGAGGGCAATGTTGAAATTGATGGCAATAACATCCTGAACCTTGACGGTTTAAGTGTCCTTACCTCCATCGGAGGATACCTGTACATTTCCAATAACGATTCGCTGGTTGATATATCAGGGCTGGCTTCACTGGTTTCTGTCGGCGGCTCCCTGCTCATCAGTTCAAACCCGGTACTGGCCAGTTTTGCCGGATTGGAAAGTTTATCGGTTGTTGAAGAAGATGTATTTATTTCGAACAATCCCCTCCTGGTCGATATTTCAGCGCTGGGCGGTATCAATGCCGGCAATGTCATGGAATTACGGATTTCCGGGAACAGTTCCCTGGCTACCTGCGATAATCAATTCATTTGTAATTATCTTTCAAATCCTCCCGATAAAGTAAATATTTACGGCAATGCCCCTGGCTGTAACAATCCGCCTGAAATTGCCGAGGAATGTGGCATCACCTTGCCCTGCCTGCCTTTTGGCAATTATAACTTTTTTACCCAGGTTGAAATCGACGATTTCCAGGTCCACTATCCCGGTTGCAACGAACTTGCGGGGGTGGTAAAGATCAGCGGCAGCGACATCAGCAACCTGGACGGCCTTATTGTCGTGGAATCCATCATCGGTTCTTTAGAGATCCATAATAATCCGCAACTGGCCAGCCTGGCGGGACTGGATTCACTGGTACTGGTCGACGGAACGGTTACCATTGTCGGGAACAGCATCCTAACCGACATTTCAGCACTGGGCGAATTAGATACCAGCGCAATCAGCTTCCTGGGGATCAATAATAACCCCGTGCTGGCGGAATGCAATATCCAGTCGGTTTGCGATTATCTTTTCGGGCCATTCGGGTCAACTCATTATAACATTGTTGGAAATGACGATGGCTGTAAGAACCGCGATGAAGTGCTGCTGTCCTGCACTGTCGGTTTTGATGAAGTTGAGGATGAAAAGGCTTCTTTTCAAATATCCCCTAACCCGGCTACGGCTTTGATCACTATTTCCACTGAGGAAAGCTCCTCCCAATTTCTGATTTCCATTTTCAACCTCAGCGGCCAAAAGATCATCACCAGGCAGGTTACCGGGCTAAAAACCGTATTCGACATCCGCGATTTCCGTCCAGGGGTTTATTTTGTGAGATCAGAGGGAGAAAAGGCTGTTGGGGTCAAAAAGTTTGTCAAGTTAGATTAAGCAAATCCGCGAAAATCCGTTGCATCCGTGAAAATCCGTGTGCCATCAATAGAACACGGATGACACGGATACGACGGATGACCGCGGATTAGATTTACTTTGTTCCCTCCATGAAATCCTTTGTGATTCTCTGTGAGAAATAAATTAAGAATTTCACTACATTTATCCAATCAAACCAAAAATCCAATTTCAAATGAAGAACCTGCTATTCATTATCAGCTCTATTTTGATTTCATTCAATGTTATTTCCCAGTCCTGCCTGCCGGAAGGGATTTATTTTGAAACACAGGACCAGATCGACAGCTTCCAGGTGAATTACCCGGGCTGCAGTGTGATTGAAGGTAGCGTAACAATTAACGGGGGTGACATTACCAGCCTTACTGGTTTAAGTGTCTTGCAAATTATCCGGGGCAATCTGACAATCAAGGAAAATGATGCTTTAACTACCCTGGCAGGGCTTGAAAACCTGGATTCCATCGGCGGCCAGTTTGGAATTCCTCATTATATGCTTACGATCTCCCTGAACAATTCGCTTATCGGGCTGGAAGGCTTGCATGGCCTGAAAGCGGTGCGTGGAGGCGTTAATATTTATTACAACAGCCAATTAGAAAATCTTGAAGGGCTCGACAGCCTCCATGCCATCGGAGGTAACCTGTTGATAAAATCCCAATTCTATATGGAAAGCCTTGATGGGTTGCAGAACCTTGAATCCATTGGCGGCAGCCTCATCCTTGACCATATTTCAGAATTAGCCACCCTGTCGCACCTCTCAAATCTGACTTCAATCAGTAAAGATCTGTCCATCATATATACTGATCTTACTTCCCTGGAAGGGCTGGAGGGAGTGACCTACATTCCCGGAAGCATCACGATTTCAGCATGCCACAACCTTATTAATTTTTCAGGTCTCAATAATCTCACAGGCATTGGCGGATCACTTCTGGTTGGGACAAATGTCGGGATACCAAATATTAACCTGGAGGATTTTACCGGTCTGGATAATCTGGAAACTATTGGTGGAAACCTGCACATTTTCAGGAATTTTGAGCTGATAAGCCTGACAGGGCTGGGTAGCCTGGTATCAGTCGGAAGGGAATTCATTATTGAAGAAAATGAGATCCTTGGAAATTTGACCGGCCTGGAAAGTCTCCAGAGCATTGGCGAGGGATTTTCTGTTCAGAACAATTTATCGCTCGAAAGCATTACCGATCTGGAAGCCTTGACATCCATAAGCGGAACGCTAGACATTCACAATAATCCCATGCTTGCATCCTGTGAAGCAACGGCTATTTGCAATTATCTGTCTGATCCTGATGGTACTGTTACAATTTATAATAATGCTGAAGGATGCGACGATCCGGCACAAATTGCAGAAGCCTGCGGTTTTGCGATGCCCTGCCTGCCTTTTGGATCTTATTATTTCCTGAAACAAGCACAGATCGACGGTTTCCAGGAAGACTTCCCGGGATGCAGCAGCCTTTCCGGTGATGTTATAATTTCAGGAGGGGACATTAATAACTTATCTGGGCTTGACGTGATAACTTCGATCAGCGGTGAATTACTGATTGAAGCTAATGATTCGCTGGTTTATCTGACCGGTCTCGACAGCCTCCAATCAGTCGGCGGGAATGTTATTATCAGGGATAATCCTGTGCTGCTTCATCCGGCAAGCTTTGGCAGTCTTGTCAATATCGGGAAAGATCTCCGTATCGAATCCAACCACAGCCTGCTCGACCTGCAAGGCTTTACCAACCTGGCTGTGGTTGAAGATTTCTGGATTGATTCGAACTTCTCACTCGTAAACTTCACCGGCCTTGACAATTTAACAGGTATCAAGAGATATTTCTGGGTGGATAATAATAATTCTCTTATAGATTTCACAGGACTTGAAAACCTGGCATGGACCAACATGCATATTCAAATTGGCGGCAATAACTCCTTACAAACGCTTAACGGACTGGAAAACCTGGTGCAAATCAATGGGGCCCTGTCGATCATGGAAAATGCCTCGCTTACCGACATTTCAGGCATTGAAAACATAGATGAGAATACCATTACTGACATTTCGATCTGGTACAACAGCGCATTATCGACCTGTAATATCCAAAACATTTGCGGGTACATCCTTAATTACATCGGTAGTATCAACATCCAACTGAATGCGCCCGGATGCCTTGACTATAATGAGGTTTTCAATTCCTGCTTTACGGGAACTGAAGATAATAATGATCCGGATGACATCATCTTTATTTTTCCTAATCCATCCTTTGAAAAAATCAATATAATAAAGCCTAATTCAATGTCCATCGAACGCGTTACGCTTATCAACCCTGAAGGACAGGAAATCATACAACAACTTTTCGATGAGCCTGCACTATCCATAGATATCAGCAACCTTTATCCCGGGGTTTATTTTGTAAGATTAGAGGGAGAAAAGGCTGTTGAAGTGCAGAAATTTATCAAGTTAGATTAAAAAATCCGCGTAAATCCGTTGCATCCGTGAAAATCCGTGTGCCATCAATAGAACACGGATAAAGTCTTACAGTCATACAGTCCTATAGTCCTAACATGCCTCTCCGTGCGAAATAATTCTCAAATGCATCAGAAATTTCCCTGGTAGTAACTCCCGGCTCCCCCTTCCCGATCATCTTCCCATCAAGTTCAATAACAGGCAACACATGCTTCGATGTCCCGGTGATGAATGCCTCATCACAATCCCAGAGCTCTTCCAGCTGAACTTCCCTCACCTCCACCGGCATGATCTCCCCGGCAACCTGAAGTACATATTTTCTTGTGATGCCACGCAGAACGCCGGAAGCAGGGGTGATCAAAGTCCTGTTTTTTATTAAGAAAATGTTGGCCCGGGTTGTCTCCGAAATCAGTCCGTTGTGATGATAAAGCACTTCGATCGCCCCTTTTTCTTTCATCTTTGATAATAATGCAATGGAAGGAAGATAATAGGTTGTTTTTACTTCCGGCATATGACGCTTGTAATCAAGCAACAGCAGCTTCACCCCTTCTCCGAAATCGCCCGGTAAGTGAAAAACGGGAAGGTTTAAAATCATGAAGTTCGGTATTGATGGCGAATACAGG
>CAYJNJ010000075.1:0-17933 GCA_964371595.1 uncultured Bacteroidales bacterium
GTTTTCCACCTAATCCTTCAGAATGCGAAATCCATGTCATCCCTGAGTCTGGAGAAATCAGGAACCCGGAAGAAGAAGCTGCAAACCATGCCGAATCGGTCACTAAAATTTGATAAGCACTACCCAAACCTTGTGAATTCAATACCTGGAAACCGTTTTCAATACTATCTGAAAAGTAGATTTTGTCGCCTGTCAATGCGTACAAGCGATTCCCATTTTTAAAGACCTGTGTAACCGGTCGTTGATGCAAATTGCGATAATCAGGGATCCAGCCGGTATCTCCCGGATTCAGAAATGGCCCTGCAGGAGTGGCGGTCCATGTGCTGTCGCCAACAACGCAAATTGCTTCAATGTATTTATTCTCCAGGCCATTATTATTGTCGCTGATCCAGATCGAGTCCTGCGGCTCCAGATAATAAAATCCTTTGTTCGTTCCGCATCTTAATATGTTATCTTCAAGGAAAAACGCGGTTGGATAAGTGCCAGAGGGCATGGAATCATTTATAGGTTTCCAGGTGCCATAATCCATATTATACGCATTGATCATGTATTTGGAATTACTGCCCTGTTTCCTGTATGATAACCAAAGCTCATTTCCAGCGATATAGGCATCCATGATATACCCTACGGAATCAACCACAGGAATATAGATCCAGGTATCCCCGTTATCTGAGGAATAACTCAGCGAATCTCCATAGTCATCGGTACAAATTATCCAGCCGTCATTTGCGTGTAATGCCAGTTCATATGTTTCAATACCCGGGAAAGGACTGATATTTGTCCAGGTGTTCAACTGGTCGTATGACCTTATGATTTCAAAATCAGTGACGATAAAAACAACACTGTCGGATGTTTCAAGATCATTAACATAAGATGATAATTCTGGTTGATCCCAGGTTATGCCATTGTCGAGTGAACGATAGAACCTGTAATAACCCAGACAGAAAAGTCCCTCATCCGATTCTCTGATCTTATAAAAAGCACCGCTTAGGATATTTTCACTCCACTCCTGCTCATGGATCCCCTTTTTAAAGACTCCTGCTCCTCCGGCCAGGATAAAAAGGGAAGAATCATGAAGAATAATATCATTAATATCTCCGCCTTCAATTCCCAAACAAGGGTTCCATTGTGATTTTGAACTCATTGTGAACAGAAGGAAAACTGACAGGCAAAAAAGTATGAGCGTTTTCATTTGGGTTTGATTTCCTAAAAACCACTAACTGAATTTGAAATTCTGTCGGGTCATACAAATAAAGTTCAAGGTGCAAGTTATTCATTTTTCTTTATCAGGAGGGACTCCAGCCCTGTTAAAAAGAAATCTTCTTAATAAAACTTTAATCCAATACCTCTTCGTGCACTGAAATAAGATAGAAATACAACACCGAACTGATAAAAAACTTTGGCATATGCCGAAGATTATCCTTCAGCCGTTTTCAGCGATAATCTTCCCGCCCGGGATAAAAGACATCGATCAGCGTGCAATCTGTTAAAGCCCGGGCTGAATGCGGGATATTGGGTGGAATGATCACGAAGGAACCTGAAGAAAGGTGCTTGGTTTCACCAGGATGGCGTGTTATTCAGGTTTATCCGATTCATGGAAGTCAGTTTTTAATATATTTTTATCCTCCACCCCCGATTCCTTCCTTTATTGTCAGATCAGATCAAAGCGGTCGAGGTTCATCACTTTGTTCCAGGCTGCTATAAAGTCGTTTACAAACTTTTCCTTTGCATCGGAACTTCCGTAAACTTCGGCCAGTGCCCTGAGCTCTGAGTTGGAACCGAAGATAAGGTCTACGCGGGTTGCGGTCCATTTCAGTTGCCCGCTTGCACGGTCATGCCCTACAAATTCTTCTTCGCCTTCTCCCGTCGCCTTCCAGGTCGTACCCATATCGAGAAGGTTGACAAAGAAATCGTTGGTCAGGACTTCAGGACGGTCGGTAAAAACGCCATGTCCCGATTGGTCAAAGTTGGTGTTCAATACGCGCAGGCCGCCAAGCAGGACGGTCATTTCAGGTGCTGTCAGGTTCAGCAGCTGGGCCTTATCAATCAGTAATTCTTCGGCGGAGACAGAATATTTCTTTTTGAGATAGTTGCGGAAACCATCTGCTGCCGGCTCCAGCACCGCGAAAGAATCCACGTCGGTTTGCTCCTGCGTTGCATCCATGCGCCCCGGGATGAACGGCACTTTCACGGCAAAGCCGGCATCTTTCGCAGCTTTTTCGACCCCTGCACAACCTGCCAGGACGATCATGTCTGCGAGGGAAACCTTTTTCCCGTCAGTTCGTGCATTGTTAAATGAACCGCGGATACCGTCCAGTATTTCCAGTACTTTCTTTAGCCGGACAGGGTTGTTCACCGCCCAGTCCTTTTGGGGTGCCAGGCGGATGCGTGCACCATTTGCGCCGCCACGTTTATCGGATCCTCGGAAGGTAGAAGCAGAGGCCCATGCGGTAGAAACCAGTTCGGATACAGACAATCCGGATTTCAATACCTCCGCTTTTAATGCTGCAATATCTTTCTCACCAACCAGGATGTGATCCACGGCCGGGACCGGATCCTGCCAGATCAGATCTTCTGCAGGGACTTCAGGGCCCAGGTAGCGGGCCCGGGGCCCCATATCCCTGTGGGTCAGCTTGAACCAGGCGCGGGAAAATGCATCTGCGAATTCATCCGGGTGTTCAAGGAAACGCCGGGAGATCTTTTCGTAAACCGGGTCGAACCTTAGCGAAAGGTCGGTGGTCAGCATTTTCGGTGCGTGCTTTTTGGAATTGTCGTGGGCATCAGGCACCGTTCCTGCTCCCATGCCATGCTTCGGCTGCCATTGATGGGCTCCGGCAGGGCTTTTCGTGAGTTCCCATTCGTAACCGAACAGGTTCCGGAAGAAATTGTTGCTCCACTTCGTGGGCGTGGTGGTCCAGGTAACTTCCAGGCCGCTGGTGATCGCGTCGCCGCCTTTTCCGGTGCCATATTTACTTTTCCAGCCCAGGCCCTGCTGCCCGATACCGGCTGCTTCGGGCTCAGGACCTACGAGCTTGGCATCTCCGGCGCCATGGGTTTTGCCGAAGCTGTGCCCACCGGCAATAAGCGCCACGGTTTCTTCATCATTCATAGCCATGCGGGCAAAAGTCTCACGGATGTCTTTCGCTGCCGCCAGCGGATCAGGAACGCCGTTTGGCCCTTCCGGGTTTACATAGATCAGGCCCATCTGCACCGCGGCGAGCGGATTGTCGAGGTCGCGTTCGCCGGAATAGCGCTTATCGGCCTCCAGCCATTTGCTTTCGGAACCCCAGTAAATGTCTTCTCCCGGCTCCCATACATCTTCACGGCCACCGCCAAACCCGAAAGTTTTAAATCCCATCGATTCCAGGGCGACATTGCCGGCAAGGATCATCAGGTCGGCCCAGGAAATTTTACTGCCATACTTTTGCTTGACCGGCCAGAGCAGCCTGCGTGCTTTATCGAGGTTGACATTGTCGGGCCAGCTGTTCAGCGGGGCAAAGCGTTGCAGCCCGGTTCCTCCGCCCCCGCGACCATCGCCCGTGCGGTAGGTTCCGGCACTGTGCCAGGCCATGCGGATGAACAAAGGACCGTAATGGCCGAAATCTGCCGGCCACCAGTCCTGTGAATCGGTCATTACTTTACGGAGGTCTTTTTTTAAGCCTTCAAAATCCAGGCTTTTAAAAGCTTCGGCATAGCTGAAATCTTTACCCATCGGATTCGATAAATCAGAGTGCTGGCGAAGGATATTCAATTTTAACTGGTTTGGCCACCAGTCGCGGTTTTTCGTTCCGCCACCGCCGGCGCCGTGTTTTGATGCAGCACCTGTTACAGGGCTTTTGCTGTTATTTTCATTTGTTTCCATATTCTTATTTTTTTTGTGATTCTTCGTGTTTTAGTGTCTTTGTGGCTGTATATTCTGTCAAATTATCCTGAAATTGAGTCAATTGACAATATGTTTTCCGATGATCTGCAATTTCAGGTCTTCAATTTTAAAACCCGGGATCCCTTTTTTATTAAAATACTCCTCCAGCAACTGGTTCAGGTCTTCATCTTTGTAATCTTCAATTCTGTTAGAATCAGAATAATACAAATGGTGATGGCTTTCCAGGACGGCATCATATCTCATGATATCCCTTTCAGTTTTCACCCTATGAATCAATTCGTTAGCAACGAAAGTGTCAAGCACTTTATAAACCGTGGCAGAAGATATGTTTGGATGATTTTTCCGGATATATTCAATTATGTTTTCCGCTGTGGGGTGATTATCCAGCTTACAAATAGCTTCCAGGATGGCAAGCCTTTGAGGGGTAACTTTAAGGCCTTTATCAACAAGCTGGTTACGGAAGTCTTCTAATTTCATAACTATTAAATATTAAACGAGAATAATTCTCTTAAAAGAATAAAACAAAAGTAATACTGATTAGTGAATTTGCTCCGAAAATTCTTTTTTTTTGCCAGAAAAGCACTAAAACACTAAAAAGCACTAAAGTTATTAGCTTAATATTCAGTATTATGTGATGCTCTGATGTGTAAAGCAATTGGTAAAGCTGTCGGTTCCTGTCTGGATTTTTTGAAGGGCCGGTATTAATCATAACCTGTAATTTATCCCAAATCCAATGTTGAAATGCCAATAAGGGATATACTTATCCTGGTTGCTGAACTTATAAATGTACGTCCCACCAAGCAGTACGCTGAATTTCAGTCGATCCCCTCCGACCTTAATGGTTCCTACCGGCTCCAGCAACATGCTGTTGTCATGATATGTAATAAAAGGACCTTCTTCGGAAATCCATGCATAATAGTTTACGTCCTTTAAGTTGGAATGAAGATAACCGGCCTTTAGTCCTATTCCTGCTTCAAAATGCCGGGATTCAGCGGCTATTTTACCAAAATTAGCCTGGCCGAAATACAATTGATAATTTCCTTTTAAATTTCCAGGATTGGAATCCTTGTATGCATCTCCATAACCATATCCAAATCCGCTATAAACCTCTAAGATCCTGTTATTGCCCAGGTTTTTGAAATAGCCTGCCGCTGCCTGACCATAATATACATCAGCCCCTACACTTCCAAATCCCTGGATAGCAATTTCATCGGTAAGTCCGTAAGAAACAGTGGCTTGAGCAGATGGAAAAGCAGAAATTCCCGCATCGATCCTCAGATCTTTTTTCTTGCTTATTAATGGAATATCTGTTGTCATGGGATGATACACTGCGCAACCGGACAATAACAGCGCAAGCCATAATAGGTTTTTCATATGGAAGGGATATTATTTTTTCGGAGAAGAAAAAAATACAATTATCATGCCGGAGTGATCTAAAAATGAGGAGGTTATTATGATAAGAAAGGTGCTATAACAACCGCCCGGCTCAGAAACATCTTTGGCTGGTCTATAATTCTATACCCGATACTATTGATCTTTTTAAGCATCGTTTCAAATGCTTTTTTTGTGACATGGAAGTTCGGTTCAACGATCAAAATCCTACCATCCGGCTTGAGAATGGTTTTCAATTCTTCAAACAGCTTTTCCTGGTCAGGCACTTCATGGATCATATAAAATGCAAGGACAAAATCGACTTTCTCGTCAAGACTGATATTTTCAGCACTGCACCGGTGAAGCCTTATACGCTTTTCAAGTTCAGTTCCTCTGATCTTCTGACTGACCTTATCCAGCATGCCTTGCTGCAGGTCTGCAGCAATAACATGCCCGGAACCATTCAGCAACCTTGCGATCTCAACGGAGAAAAATCCCGGCCCGCAGCCCAGGTCAAGTACCGTCATCCCGGATTTAATGTAAGGTTTTAAGATTTTATGCGGATTTTGAAGCCATTTCCGAAAGCGATTATCAAGTCCTCCAGCTATTTCGACAGGGCAAACTTTAGTGTCTTTCTCTTTATTCATGGAAATCGGTTTTTAGTATCATATTATTATTCCCCTAAATTAAATAGAAAAGAGGCTGTCTCAAAAAATAAAACAGCCTCTTTTTTTCATTATTCCTGATCTTTCTCAACAACCACCTGCACTTTAGCATAATGCTTTTTCCAGGCGATCAGGAAAAATCCCAGCCCGTAGAGCGCTACGTTGAAAATACTGAGAGAAAAGATCCCGACGCTGAAGATCCCCACTGAAAATATCCCGACCGAGAACATGCCGGCAGAAAAAATACCCGCCGAAAACTGTCCTGCCGAGAAATAACCCAAGGCGAAATCACCTGCATCACCTACATTATAACCGCTTAATCCTAAAATAAGACCGGCTGCCCCAAGGATAACCAGCGATCCGATAATAATTGCATTTTTCATTTTTTTTGTTTTTTAAAGGTTAAAAATTTAATTGAGTTATCTATTAAAGCCTTATTGAGCCACAAAATCACTAAAGCACTAAATATCACAAAAGGCAACTATTTGGTAATCCGGTTTTGGTGCAATTTTGTGTTTTGGTGTTTTGGTGGCAATATTAAAACCTTCAGGAGTGCTTGTAAAGAAATTTGGGATGGAATGCAGCTTTTGTGACGAATGGCTTGGACGGGGGATGAATGGGGTGCCCCTGGGACGAAATGCAGGGACTTATTCTTTGATGCTGGTAATTTTTTCCCTGAAACCGGTGGTATTTTTCCTGGCAACCGGAATGTCTTCATCAAAATCTTTGAGCATGATCTTCAGCCCCTGGGAGTTTCCTCCCACCCGGTTGATCCGGTGCAGGTTTACCATCCAGGAGCGGTGGCACTGGTAATGGTTCGGAAAAGCAGCCATACGATCGGCAGCGTATTTCATGGTATTGCGGAGCAGTGCCTGGGAAAGCCTGCCGCTTTTCAGGTAACCAATGGTGATGTAATTTCCTTCGGATTTTATGAATAGGATATCATCGGCATTCACCTTCAGCTCTTCCTTCTGGTTTTCACCGAGAAATTGTACCTGCTGACCCGGGAGGTTTGAAAATTCGTGAGGGACAAGGGTCGCAGTGATCTGTTCGGCAGCCTCTACATTCTTGCGTTTCAGGTAATTCAGCTTGATCAGGGTAAGCGCAATGACCGGGATGAGGCCGATAGCAAGTGTATATGCCTGGAAAATCATAACATTGGAAAAACTGAGTGTAAAGCCTAATGTGATGGCAGAATAAACCAGGTTGGCCAGGCCAACGGTGAAGAGTATCCAGAGCAGCGATACAATTTCTCTGAAGAAAATCCATTTTTCGCCGCTAAACAGTTTCGGGACCAGCATAGGCAGGAGCAGGAGATCTATAATCAGCACCAGGAATGTTACCATTCCGTAGCCCGCCAGCATAAGGCCTTTGAATCGCATTTCAAGGTCATCCAGTCCGAAAGGCTGAAAGATAAGCATGAACAAGCCGATAAAAAAAGAAACCGGGAGTATTATCTTCCACGGATTTTCCTCGCGGGGATATTGCTGGGATAGATATTTTCTGATTGTTTGCATATACTGTTAGCCACAAGCCACAAGCCGGAATCACTTTGCCATTTCCTTGATATATTCCGGCGTTACGGGGTCATTTTTGAAAAATTGGCCTTTTTTGCCCCTGGAAAGCGCCCAGCGGTCGAGCCAGGAGATCCCCCACTTGCCGTAAACGGTTACGGGCGTCTGGAAGGCGGGATCCTGCAGCGCCTGGTCCATGCTGACGAAGGAATAGTTATAGTCTTCATACAGATCGATAAGCGGGCCGATATAATCCGCATTCAGATGGCTGGCGTGGATCAGCAAGACCTGACTGATGTTCCTGCCGAACAATGAATCCGATTGACCTTCAAAAAAGACGATTTTCTGTTCCATATACGAAAGATAATCGTTTCCAATCCTGTGCATCAGTGCGGTATCCTGTTGTTGGTTCGCTTTGTGATAAGCCTTGGCAAACAGGTAATCTTCATCATCGATGGTTACCGGGGCAACCGTGTAGCCGCGCCCGGCAAGGAATTCGCTGAGCGAATCGGCTTTTTCCCGTGTGTTCCCGACGTGCAGGTAAGGATGCCGGAAATACTTCAACGATTTATCCTGTTCGGCCAGGATTTTCTTTGAAACCGTTTCGCCCCTGATCAGGTCGCCGGTGAATTCTTTCAGCGAAACGTTGTTGTAATCGGGGTGGGAATAGGTATGGTTTCCCAGTTCAAGGCCGCTTTCAACCCAGGTTTTCAGCAATCCAACTTTGTAAGGGATAAGCTTTCCGTCTTCATAGAGCTTCCCTTCATTCACGAAGCCAATGGCCGGTACGTTATTTTCCTTCAGTGTGCCAGCCAGCTTTGCAACCAGGGCTTGCTGGTACGATGAATCCGATATCCCGTAGCTGACAACCGGAAGGTCGTCGATTGAAATGCAAACCTTTTTCGAGCATATTGATTTACTGATCCTTTCCGGGAAAATGATATTGAGCTCCCGGATCAGCCCGTCCCAGTCTTCGTCCATGGTTTCGGCCTGCTCCTGCGTAAAGATCATATTGTTGTTGAGTGCAAGCCTTTCCGAGTTGATTTTCGTGTAATAGAACAGGATAACCTCCCCCGCGCCAAAGTTTGAAGCGTTGGCTTTAACATTGCTGATGTTTTTCCAGGTATCGTCAACCATGATAATGGCTTTGAACGAGTGGCCCGACCTTTCGATGATATCGGCCAGCTTGATGCCTTTATTCGCACCGGTTGTCATAAAGATCCCGTGCCCGTAGCTCAGGTTGCTGTCGGCGGCAGTATTGTACAGCACTTCCCGGCCGTCGGCAGTCCGGAGTGAAGTTCGTGACAGGTCGATATCGTACTGTTCCAGGTCCCTTTCGGTAGCCGGACGGCATTGCGGGTTGCGGGATGTTAGCGCGAAGACAGTCACCCCGCTGTTCTGCCAGCTATGGATATATTTTGGCAGCAAGCTATCGGTCAGGCTCATCGTACCCAGCTCGTAGAGCAGGCTGATCGCTTCACCGAAGAGGCATTCCCTGTCCAGCTTCTGGTCCGGCCGCGGTTTGATCTCCAGCTTATCCGTCTGCCACTGGTACCAGAAATCGCTGCCCAGGTCAGTATCGCTCGCCAGGATCGTATTGTCGATATCCAGCACAACCAGCACCTGCTCAGCGCCGTATTGCTGCACTTTATCGAGGACCGTTTTATGGATAATGTCGTAATCAATCACTGCAGTATCCTTTACCATCTGTCCGAAGGAAAGCTGTAACGACAGTGCGAAGAAGAGCAGAAGGGTGTATAGGGGTTTAGGATTCATCTGTGTTGCAATTTTGGTGGTGAAGTGGTGGAGTGGTGGAGTGGTGGAGTGGTGAGGAGATATCAACGGAGATGGGCTGTATCGCACAAAGCTTTAGTTATTATGTAAAGTGTTTCTTAAGTTCTTCGAATACTTTTTGTTGATCCTGGCGATTATCAAACAAAGTGATTATTTCGATTTCATCATTTTTTATACGGTAATAGAAATATGTTTGGGGGGTAACAACACATCTAAAAATGCCACTCATTTCATGAGACTCCGGACAGCTTTTCGGGTGGGTGGACACTTGATTGATTGCGTTCTTAAACTTTGAGAGAAATTTTTCCTTAGCAACAATTCCCCACTCTTCTGTAAGATAGTCGAGTAGGACAAATAGTTTTTTTTCAGCCAGGGGCGAAAGAAAAACCTGAAGTTTTATCATGAAACTTTACTTAAAAATTCTTCAAAAGATATTCTTTGACCATTGTCCAATTGGTCTATTCCGAAAATGATTTCCTGCTTTTCGGATTCACTTAACGTATACCAAAAATCACTCGATTCTTTTGTGAGTAACTCCTTGATTTTAGCAATCAATGAAGGACTATCAATACTAAGTATGAGTTTCGCTAATTCTATTTTCGCTGTTTGTATATCCATATTGTAAAAATACTACAATTATAAATGTGATATTGTTTCAAAATATTTCAAGAAGCAAATCCATAAATCACCTTTTCCCGTCTATATCGGCACTTTTCACTATTTGTTATTCACTTTTCACTATGGAGTCCCTTTTTACGAGAGGGTCTTTTCAATCCTCCGGTCGGGAATGAGCCAGATCAGGGCGACGAGAATAAATACAGCGCCTGCGATCCATTCATGCACCCAGCTCATGATGATTCCGAAGACATACAGGATCGGGGAAATTTTGCCTTTAAAATCGCTGCCGATAGCTTTCGAGAGTAAGGATGCATCGCCCTGGGATTTGATGATCCGGGTTTGCAAAATATAATAAGCCAGGGCAGCCATCAGGAGGATGAAACCATAGAGAGCCATGGGCTCAGGGGCAAAATGGTTTTCCCCGACCCATCCGGTTACAAAAGGCACCAGGGAAAGCCAGAAAAGCAGGTGGAGATTTGCCCAGAGGATGCTGCCGGTTACTTTTGTGACCGTGTGCATCATGTGATGGTGGTTATTCCAGTAAATACCCAGGTAGATGAAACTCAGGATATAGCTTATCAATACGGGAACCAGGGGGAGGAGGTCGGAAAATGTCTGTCCGTGAGGCACCTTGAACTCAAGTACCATAATGGTGATAATGATGGCGAGGACACCGTCGCTGAATGCTTCCAACCGTCCTTTATGCATAGTTTTCCTGTTTTCCTCAAAACAATATAAAGCCGAAATAGTTCAGGGAAAGGGGGAAGGGGAAGAATATGATTTTCGATTTTCGATTTTCGATTTTTGAGTTCATGGCACGCGGATGACGCGGATCGGGGCTGATTTACGCGGATATTAAGTCGTTGATTGAGACCAAAATGATTAAAGCAGGTTCTTCAAATCCTGCACTCCAACAATTGCCATTATTTCAACTATATTATTGTCAATTCTGTAATATATAGTGTCAGAACCACAATGACATCTCCTATAGCTTTTTTTTATATAATCCACTGATTCAAATGAAAAAGGTCTTTGAGCAATAATTTCAAAATAATCGAAAAATGACTCAAAGTATTTGTCAGCTTGAATAATTCCAAACTTTTCTACACCAAAATGATGAATTCGAATCAAGTCCTCTCTGGCTGCATTACTTAATCTATATTCAGCCATCAAGCAAAGACTTTGACTGTTTTAAAATTTGCTCTTTGGTGTCGGTAGTAAATCCACTTTTTTCTGATATCTCTAATTTCGCCCTGATCCAATCAATATGTGCATGCTGCTTTCGGGCCTGTCTGATCAAATCGTTGACAAGTTCGCTTTTGCTGGAATATTCCTCTTTTTCTATTTGAGCTTTTAACCATTCGTCGTTTGGTTTCGAGAAAGATATACTTTGTCTGGGCATAGTTTTGTATTTTTGATGTAAAACTACACCAAAAATGAATCATTTGCAAATCTTTTTAGTATTGTTGGCAACGGATTTATCGCCCCACATGGTAAGCACAGATTACCCCTTTAATTTTAGCAGGGAATTGGTATCGGCCTATTTATACTTCGCCTGCAAATAATCGATGCTTGCTTTCATGATCTTCTTCAGGGCATCCTGGTTGATGTCGGATAATTTCTTGACGTAAATACAGCCTTTGCCCCTGGTGAATTTTCCCAGGTCGTTCAGCAAATATTCATGCTCTTCGGCTCCTGTGAATACATAGAGTGATATAGCTGCTTTCCGGGGCGAAAAACCTACCAGCGGCCAGTCGCCTTCCTGGCGGCTCCTCTCGGATTTGTAATGATAGCTGCCAAATCCAATGATTGATGGCCCCCACATTTTTGGCTCATGCCCGGTGAAATCCTGCATCAGCTTTATAAGTTCAAAACTGTCTTTCCGTTTTTGCTCGCTGTCGGCAAACGCGTTGATAAATTCGGTTACGCTTGCGTCGGTTTTTTGGGTTTTTAATTCAGCCATAGCTTTATTTCATTTTTAATTGTCAGGAATTTCCGGTTCCACCAGTTTTTTTAACTTATCCAGGGAATCCTGCCATCCTAAATAACACATATCTAGCGGTATCACTGATGGGAGATTTTCCTGCACGATTTTCAGTTCAGTTCCTGACGATACTTTGTTGAACCAAACAGAAGTAATCATTTCACCCGGCAAATTCGGATCATCAAATTTGTCAGTGTATTTAATGAATTCATTGGGTTTAATTTCCATGATTTTTCCCCCAAACGAATGACTGTTTTGCGTAGTAAAGTTCATAAATGACATTTTATAGCTTCCTCCGACTTTAAAATCCATTTGATGAACGATGCATAAAAAACCATATGGAGGAATCCATGATGAATAAGCCAAAGGATCGGAAAAAGCACGATAAACCTTTTCGGGAGCGGCATTAAGCACTCTATGTAAAGTTACGGTGTTTTCATTCATTGTATTAAGATTTAGATTTATTAATAAACAACGGCAACTTTACAAATGTTCAAGCAAATTTATTCTTAACAGTATAAATTTCTATTCCGGAAAGTGGCCAGGGTCATGATCTTCGTTTTCGTGGTGATGATCCTGAGATGGCTCCCAAGCCTTCGATGTTAAGGAATATCAGATCAACAGGGTTACTCTGCAGGAATGAAAATTTTCGTGGAGGATTTGAAAGAAGCCCGGTTTAGGCTCAGACCCGAAGCCGGGAAAGCTGTTGTGGGCCTCCGCCCACTCTGCAAACGCGTTCGCCAGCGGAAAGAACAGCCAGAAAGCGGCATGCGTGATGATTTTTATTGATTTTTTCATGACTCGAAATTTAAGGATTAAAATGATGTGCAAAAGTGGTCACAGCATTTATCACGAAAAAATCTATTGAACGAACGAGTGGATTTTATGCATGTATTGGGAGAAGAAAACCACAGAGATATCAGAGGTCAAGCGGAGGAAACGGAGATTGATGCTCTTGTAACCGACCTATTTATCACTACGATAAATTTCTCTGATACCTCTGCTTCTCCTCTGTTATCTCTGCGGTTAGGAGCCCACTTCACGAAGAGGGTGATTGTGTGCATGATAGGGGGGGGGAATAATAATTTGCGGTTTACAGTTTCCGATTTACGATCTGGGATCTGTTGGTTAATGCGGCGGTATCCGCGACCGCGTAACCGCGCCGCTGCGGTAAACAGGCTTCATATCTGAACGAACACGGATGAAACGAATATAACGAATGACCACGGATTCCTGGGTTTTGACGATGTCAGGTGGGATATACGAAAGAAAAGCAGAGCATTTTAAAACTTGATTATCTTTGGATATACCAAAATCAAAAAAAACAGTACCATGAAAAAATTTGCCGTAGTATTATCAGGATGCGGCGTATTCGACGGCGCCGAGATCCACGAAGCCACACTGACACTGCTTGCTATTGCGCAGCAGGGGGCGGCATATGAAATTTTTGCCCCCGATATTGATCAGCACCATGTTATCAATCACTATACCCATAAGGAAATGGGGGAAAAGCGCAATGTGCTGGTCGAATCGGCGCGTATAGCCCGCGGGAAAATCAAGCCGCTCTCACATTTCAGGGATAAGGACTTTGATGCCATCATCTTCCCGGGCGGTTTCGGGGCGGCGAAAAACCTGTCGACCGTAGCCTTCGACGGCGCCGATGCAAAGGTGAACAGTGATGTTGCCGTTGCCGTAAGATCGATGCACAAAGCGGGAAAACCGATAGGTGCAATGTGCATAGCCCCTGCTATGATCGCCAGGATTCTCGGCCATGTGGAAGTAACCATCGGCAACGAGAAAGGGACAGCCGATGCAATCCGGAAGATGGGCGGGGTGCATGTCGAAGCAACCCACGGCGAGGTGGTAGTTGACAAGAAGAACAAGATCTTTACCACACCGTGCTATATGCTGGAAGCAACGATCATTGATATTTATCAAGGTGCAACGAACGTTGTGCAGGAAATGTTGAATGTTGAATGTTGAAGGTTGAATGCAGGAGTATAATTTACACTTGGTGTTTCCTATTTAACACTAATTTTAAAAAGTTCCCGAATTCAACCTTCAACCTACAACATTAATAAAAGTTCCCGAATTCAACATTCAACATTTAAAATTCAACATTAATGAACAGAATTATTTCCCTCTTCAACATCCGGTACCCGATAGTTCAGGCCGGGATGATCTGGTGTTCCGGCTGGGAGCTGGCATCGGCCGTCAGCAATGCCGGGGGGCTGGGACTGATCGGATCGGGATCGATGTACCCGGATGTGCTGAGGGACCATATCAGGAAATGCAAAGCCGCTACGGATAAGCCGTTCGGGGTGAATTTACCGCTGATCTATCCGCAGGCGGAGGATCACATCCAGGTTATAATAGAAGAAGGGGTGAAGATTGTTTTTACGTCGGCAGGCAATCCCGCAAAATATACTTCATTCTTTAAAGAAAGAGGGATTATCGTTGTCCATGTCATTGCCAACACCAAATTTGCCCGTAAGTGTGAAGAAGCAGGCGTTGATGCAATCGTTGCAGAAGGCTTTGAAGCCGGAGGGCATAACGGGATTGAAGAAACCACCACTATGACGCTGATCCCGATGGTCCGCGAGGTGACGGCTTTACCGCTGATCGCTGCCGGCGGCATCGCTACGGGCCGGCAGATGCTGGCCGCTTTCGCCCTCGGCGCAGAAGGGGTGCAGATCGGCAGCCGGTTTGTTGCCTCATTGGAATCATCAGCGCACCCGGAATTCAAGCGGAAAGTGCTGGAAGCTAAGGACGGCGATACAACGCTGACCTTGAAAAAGATCATCCCGGTCAGGCTTATTAAAAACAAGTTTTACCATGAGGTCAAGGCGATGGAAGACAGAGGGGCGGGACGGGAAGAGCTTTACGGGCACCTTGGCCACGGCCGTGCGAAAAAAGGGATGTTCGAAGGCGACCTTGACGAAGGGGAACTGGAGATCGGGCAGGTGTCGGGAATGATACAGGAACTCATGCCGGCGGGGAAGATTGTGGAGGAGATTGTGCTTGAATTCAATTTAGCGATTGGGCGATTGGGGGTTTTGAGGTTTTGAGGTTTTGAGGAATTGACGAAGGGAATTTCGAATTTCGATTGGAACTCTGGAACTCTGGAATATTGGAACATTGGAACATTGAAACATTGAAACATTGGAACCCTGGTTTCCATTCTTTTCCCTACATTTGCCTGACTCCATTTGGAATTTGGAATTTGGAATTTGGAATTAATTTTTCTCCCATGGATTTTAACCTTACCGAAGAGCAACTTATGATCCGCCAGGCGGCGCGCGATTACGCAGAGCGTGAACTAATTCTGGATGTTTTGGAACGCGATGCCAAAGCGGAGATCCCATGGCGACATATCAAGAACCTCGGTGAACTGGGTTTCTTCGGTATTATGGTCGACCCGAAATACGGTGGCGGTGGCATGGATGCAATATCCTATGTGCTGGCAATCGAGGAAATCTCGAAGATCGATGCAGCTATGGGGGTCATACTTTCAGTCCATAATTCACTTCCCTGTTTCGGAATTGAGAAGTACGGCTCAGAAGCCCAGAAAGAAAAATACCTGCCCGATATGGCCTCGGGTAAAAAAATCGGCGCTTTCCTGCTGTCGGAGCCGGAAGCAGGCTCCGATGCCACTTCGCAAAAAACCACAGCTATCGACAAAGGCGACTATTACCTGGTGAACGGTACCAAAAACTGGATATCCAGCGCAAACTGCGGATCAATCTATCTCCTTATGGCGCAGACTTACCCGGAACTGGGCCCCCGCGGCATCAATGCCTTTATCGTCGAAAAGGAATGGCCGGGGATTTCCCTTTCGCCCCATGAAGACAAGATGGGACTTCGCAGTTCTGATACCCATTCGGTGATGTTCACCGATGTTAAGGTGCCGAAAGAAAACCGGATCGGCGAGGATGGCTTTGGGTTCAGGTTCGCCATGAAGCTGCTTGAAGCCGGCCGCATCAGCATTTCCGCACAGGCAACTGGCATCGCCGCCGGCGCTTTTGAGCGTTCGGTAAAATATGCCCAGGAAAGGAAAGCCTTCGGGAAAACCCTCATCGAGCACCAGGGCGTTGCATTTAAGCTGGCTGAAATGGCCGTAAAGCTTGAAGCTGCCCGGAATTTTGTTTTCAAAGCCGCATGGCTTAAAGAAAACCACCTTCCTTACGGCCTGGCCAGTTCCATGGCCAAGCTTTTCTGTGCCGACGCAGCCATGGAAATCACCACCGAAGCGGTCCAGATCCACGGCGGATATGGCTATGTCAAGGAATACCACGTAGAACGCCTCATGCGCGAAGCAAAGGTTACCCAGATCTACGAAGGGACATCTGAGATACAGAAAATCGTGATTTCGAGGGCGCTGCAGAAGTAGATCGATTGTTCAATTGTTCAATCGTTCTATTGTTATTTGGTTTGTACCTTTGGGTTAGTTTTGCAGTCATTAATTTTATTTTGGAGGATTGTGGAGATGGAAAAGAAGTACTTAAAATTAAACGACATTGATGCCTACAAGAGGGCTTTTCATTTGAGTAATAAAGTCTGGAGTGTGGTTATTTCCTGGGAGCATTAATCAAATTTTATCATATTGCATTTGGCTCCTTAAAGGAATCCCTCGATTGGAATGAAAAGGCAAAATGCCGAGGCCTTATCACTGAACAAATTTATAATGAGATATTTAATGAATTAAATGCTTTACCATTGGAGATAAATCAACTGATTAAATACACGAATTTGTCTCTTAAAAAATAATGCTAAATTTGCCCAACAATAACAATAGAACAATTGAACAATTGAACAATAGAACAACCGAACCGATGAAAATCCTTATCTGCCTGAGTAATGTCCCCGATACTACCACCAAAATCAAATTCACGGGGGATAACAAAAATTTTGATGCGACCGGGGTGCAATGGATCATCAATCCATGGGATGAACTTGCCCTGACACGTGCCCTTGAAATAAAAGAAACTTCCGGTACAACCATAGAAAAGGTCACAGTGACCACCGTAGGGAAGGCCGATACCGAGCCTACCCTGAGAAAGGCACTGGCCATCGGTGCCGATGACGCCATCCGCATTGATGCCGATTGTAAGGATGCCTACCAGGTTGCTGCCCAGATTGCTGATTTCATTAAATCGCAGCCTTACGACATTATCCTTTGCGGGATCGAATCCAGCGACTATAACGGGTCAACGGTAGGCGGAATGTTAGCAGAATTCCTCGACTGCACCTCCGTTTCATCCGTTTCGGCTTTACAGCTGGAAAACGGGAAAGTTAGCATGAACCGCGAGATCGATGGAGGACAGGAAGTTGTTGAAACAAGCCTTCCGGTTGTGGTAATCGTGCAGAAAGGTATTTCAAAAGAGCCACGCATCCCATCCATGAGGGGGATCATGATGGCCCGCACCAAACCACTCACCGTAAAACCCGCCATCGCCATTGAAGAGCTTTCAGAGTTCACCAGCTTTGAAATGCCTGCCAGCCATGCAAAATGCAAAATGATCGATGCGGAAAACATCGGTGAGCTGGTGGAGGTGATGAAGAACAATCTGAAGATCATTTAGTTAGAAGAAAGAAGAAAGAAGACAGAAGACAGAAGACAGAATACAGAATGCAGAATGCAGAAGAATAATAAAATAAGAAGTTTAGAATTTGTAATTAGTTTGGATTTGTAATTTATTTGGAATTTGGAATTTGGAATTTGTAATTTTTAAGGTATGTCAGTTTTAGTTTATACAGAGAATTGGGACGGAAAATTCAAGAAGATCAGCTTTGAACTGGTTTCCTACGCCCATCAGCTTGCAGTTAGGGCAGGCACCCATGCGGTGGTCCTTTCCATCGGCAGCGTAACGGATGAAGAACTTAAAAAACTCGGCCATTACGGTGCGTCAAAGGTCATTAAAGTAGAAGACAGCCGGATCAACGGCCTGGTGAACCAGGCTTATGCAGACATAATCGCACAGGTTGCGGAGAAAGAAGCTGCCGATATCGTTGTTTTCTCCCATAATATTTCCGGGAAAGCCCTGGCTCCGAGGGTTGCTGTCCGACTAAAAGCCGGTGTCGCCTCGGGTGTTAATGCCCTTCCC
>CAYJNJ010000075.1:17943-24568 GCA_964371595.1 uncultured Bacteroidales bacterium
CGCTCCAGCCATTTGTGGTGAAGAAGGGTGTGTTCACCGGTAAAGCCATCGGTCATATCACCATTAAATCTCCCAAAAAAATAATTACCCTGTTCCCGAATTCAGTGGAAACTACGGTTGCCGATGAGCAATCAGCCGTGGAATCCTTTACTCCGCAACTGAACGATGAGCATTTTACAACCAGGGTCACTGATGTAAAGAAAGTAACCGACAAGATTTTACTTACCGATGCCGAAGTGGTTGTTTCAGGCGGAAGAGGGATGAAAGGCGCCGACAAATGGGGCCCGCTTGAAGAGCTTGCCGGGTTATTAGGTGCCGCAACAGCTTGTTCCAGGCCGGTTTCCGACGAAGGCTGGCGTTCGCACCACGAGCATGTGGGCCAGACCGGAAAGATCATCGGGCCGAATGTATATATCGCCCTGGGTATCTCCGGCGCTATCCAGCACCTTGGAGGCGTCAGTGCTGCAAAGCATATCATCGCCATAAATACTGATAAAGATGCCCCGATCTTCGAAGCTGCAGAATTCGGCATGGTAGCCGATGTGCACCAGGTGCTGCCGCAGCTGGTGGAAGCAGTGAAGGAAGCGAAGAAGCACTGACAGTTGGACAGTTGGACAGTTGGACGGTTGGACAGTTAGACAATTTACTTTTTTACTTTCATGGATCCTCGGTATTTTTCAGGATAATGCATCATATGGTTTAGTAAGCGACCAACTTCTTCAGAGCGTGAATATAGCGTATTATAACTATCCTCATTGATATATTCAAAGGCTAACGCAAAGTCAAGCCAAACGCGGGTTTCTGAATTTTCCATATCGGCATCAGAAATCTTACTGACAAAATATGATTCATACTGCCGTTTTCTGTATGCTTCAACAAGATTTGCACAAACAGATCTGGAAGATCTCCTGATCTGATCTGTTAAGGAGTATTTTTCAGCTTTATCAAAATTCCCTGAAATTTTAAAAATCAATAAAGCAAGATCGAATGCTTTTTGATAAACCAGTAAATCTTTATAAGTTCCAGCCATATTAATAGTTTACCTATTAATCCGGAATTAAGGTATATTATACCCGGTCAACTGAAAATATTTTTATAATTTGTCCAATTGTCCAACTGTCCAACCGTCCAACTGTCCAACTGTTACTCCACAACTGTTCCCTGGACAGTTAGTAATTTACCGGAGGCTACGGAAAATGAACTGCCGGGCATTACGGTAAATAGTCCGTTAACCTGTGAATTCACAGTGAAATTCAGCGGCCCTCCTGTTTTAACAACAATTATATTATTGAAAACCTGGGTGATATCGGCGGGTGAGTATCGGTAATTAACAGCAGGCCAGTTGGCAGGACTGATCAGGGTAGCAATCCCAACAGTTGTTGAACCTGTGGTAGCTTCCTTGAAATGATTCGTTCCACCCGTTGCATCTTCAACCCCGATCGAAGCGCTTTCACCGGCGTGGTGAGTCCCTGATTCAGCTGTCCCGTAATGGAACTCTATCACGTTTGTCGTTTCGTAAATCTTTAGCTGGAAGCTGATCCTGGAGTTTGCAGTGGTATAATAAGTCGGTACCCTGTACCATTCAGCTGTAAATACCCTGTTAGGTGCTGAACCTGTCGTTTTATAAGTTACTGTGCTGGTGCCATCATCGATAAGATCATCCCACCAACCTGTAATCGTGGCGTTGGGCGCATTTGCAGTAAACAGGTCGGTGTTTAAATATCCCGGATCGCCGGTTTGATTCAAGGATACCCATCCATTAGTGCTGATTCTTAGTGTAGTGTAATTCACGCCAGCGTACCTGAAGGTAAATCCGATAGAGATGTTGGAAATCCCGTCATCACCTGTCGGGCCATTGGTTGCCCCGGTCAGGACTGTCATCCCGTTGGGAAATGTTGAAAGCGAATATGATGTTATATCTGATGGATTGATAGTTGTCGAAACAGATGAAGGCCCGGTACCGTTAAATTTCACTGTGCCTGATCCCGGGATAAATGATCCGTTGTTAAGCCAGTTACTTGCAATATTAAGCAGTCCGCCGGCTGTCATATCCACCGATTCGCCCTGGTTGATGGTTAAATTACCGGTTATTGTCATTTCAGTTGTACTGTTGAAAATAAGGCTATTGCAATTTGTACCTACAGTAAAGTTCCCGCTGAAAGAAGGCCAGCGCACGGCCGAGGAGGGAATGATGACATTGGTAGCAGATGTGGGAAGAAAGGACTCATCCCAGTTCGATGCCGTGTTCCAGTCGGTGGATGTCGCACCTGTCCAAAGTCCGGGTGTGTAAGCGTGGATGTAATTGATTTTAGTTTCAGTATCATTTGAACTTCCATCATCCACCGTGAGAGAAACTGTATAATAACCTGAATTGTTAAATGAAACCTGGGGATTCTGGGAAGAAGAGCTTGTTCCGCCAAGGTAAGCGACAGTATTTGGTGAAAAGCTCCACGACCAGCTTACAGGGCCGCCTGTCGACTGGTCACTGAACAATACAGATGTATTTGGGACAGGGGTGGTGGTGCTGGCTGAAAAATTCGCTGTCATTGTTACGGGTCCGATAACAAAGCTGGCAATTTTCGTTTTCCTGGCACCTCCGGCGCCAATGTATTCGCTTGTGAACCAGAAAGTATCGTCATCGGTCGGGTCGACCTGCATGCCGGAATAATCTCCCCAGCGATTATAAGATGATTGAAATGTCACCCCGGCCTGGATGCTTTCCTCGGTAATGTCAAGTATGCCGGATGCTGCGAGGTAAGTGGATGCCGACTGTCCGCAGTACCTTATGGCCGGATACATGGTTAAACTGGAAACAGAATAGCCCAGGCCGATTTCATTCTGGCCGTTCAGCATGATACTGCCCATCCAGCGGGAATGTTCATCAGGCGCATAAGTTCCATGCTGGCGTACCGTCCAGTTGCCGCTGGAGACCCGTCGCAGCTCGTACCAACGGATCCCGGCATGGTCGGTATTATCCACATCGACGGTATGGCAGCAGAGGATGGTCTCGTAGGAGCCGAAATTACGGTACTGGGGCGGGTTCATGACAACCTGGGGGATGGCATCCAATTCCAGGGAAGTCCCAAGCTGTTTGATATTATCCCAGTTATTCCCGAAATCACTGTCAAAAGCACTTACAGACAATTGCTGAACGCGGAGGAAAGTGGAATTGGCAGGAGTCGTCCAGTCTACATCCAGCTCATAGATCCAGAGCTCGTCGCTGCCACCGCCGATGGCATCGTCATTTATCGTGATAAAGAGCCCGGGTTCGCCCGCCGGAGCGAAGGCGCCGTCGTTATCCAGCGGCGGGACGCACATAAACCCATCGATAGTTGTCGGCCGCCAGGGATTATTGAATCCTACAGCCTGGGCTGTTCCGCCAACCAGCATCTGTGACCGTTCAAAAACATAAATATCATTACCGGAACTGTTATTCGTTCCCATATAATAACCATCCTGCCAGATACCAAATTTTTCATAATCAGGCATATCAGCTACATCAAATGAATATTTATGCCAGGTTCCGGTAGGATCATTAGTTGTCGAAACGGCGATCAGCATATAATCGTTTGAGCCACAGATTGAAAACTCAGCAACTAACCACCGGTCTGCCTGCTCATCAAACAGGACAATCGGATCGCCATCGTTGCAGGAGGAGCCGGTAACCCCGGTAAAGAGGGTATTCAAGTTAGCCGGACCGGCTACCAATGCACCTGATTTGTTATATATAGCATAGACCGAGTTGACCGTTTGCATATAGTGATTAGGGCCAACAGTGCCATTATCATCAGGAGGGAAATACGGAGAATCCTGGCCGTTGAAATTCATTACAGGGGCCATTATTTCACGGCTTGCACCCATCGATTGCTGCCAGGCGGGGTCCGGTCCTTTCGGAAGTGCAGTTTCCGCAAATGGAAATGACCGTGTCCGGAGCTTGGGATTGAGCATTTTCAGCCTGGCTTTCTCAGCTAATTGCTGCCATTCTTTCTCTGTCATAGCCGGTATGTCCCTCAATGGAGGTGTTTCGCCATAATAATTACCGGTTACGATCAATGATGGGTTGATGGATTTTTCCTGGGACAGCGAACTGATCGAAGTGAAAAGTATGATAGAAAGTATAAAAATCGGAAAAACAAGCAATTTCATAAGCAAGACTTTATCAGGTAGAATACACTTAATCATTAAAAAGTGTCCAAAAGTAATACTACGGAGGTAAAATATTATTTTGAAGCAGTCAATTAACAATTATTTGTGACTGATCAACCTGATGGAACGGAATAACAGGGTCTTATCCGAGCGGAGTTTCAGGGTAGCCAGGTATAAACCTTCAGGAAGCTTATTTGCGTCGAAATAAACGGAATGTTTCCCGGAAGACAGTATCTCATCAATGAGTAGGATTGTCGAATTTCCGAGGATATTGGTTATTTCAAGCCCGACTTTTCCTTCAAAAGGCAGGTTAAATGTGATGAGGGTAAAATTACTGAAAGGGTTGGGGTAAGCATTAAGTTCCAGGTTCACCGGGACGGCAGGATCCTGAAGGCCGGTTTGAGCCGATTCAATGGTACCGGTTATGAGAACAGCCCCGGGGATCGGTTCGTAATATGAATCCGCCAGCTCATTTCGCGGGTCATCAGCAAGGCTGATCCTGATCGTGCTTCCGGGGGTAAAGGAAGGTTTTGTCTTCAGTTTCATGACAAGCAATTCATCCCCGGGATTTAAGTGAATGGGATTCATGGAATTCCAGCCAATTCTAAGCTGATTCTCTTTTATACTCCAGTCAAACCTGCCACCTGAATTATCCATCACAACATCCTGAACTTCTGCCAGATCAGAGGGAAAATCCAATATCAGGGATAGCGCACCTACATCCGCTGAATTCTTCAAATACACAGGGAGTTCAATTTCCTGAAAGCTTTCTGCCGGCTGGCTTCCGGAATAAACCAGTTCCAGGCTTCTACCGGAGGTTCTCGCAACACCTGGGACGAAGCTCCGGTTAAAATCGCCGGCGCACAAGCCATAAATATCCACTGTCATGTCATTACTGCCAAGGTTCACTGTAGCGTAAGATGCGGAAGGACTGCTGTTGCTGTTGATGGTTTCCCCCATTTTCCAGAAAGCCCAGGAGCCTTTATCAAAAGAGGCGCCTGAAACAAAGTTCCCCTGGATAAGCAAAGCATCGGTACTGTTGATGTAATAGGTCCCGCCGGTTACATCGCCGGCATAGAACCTGACTTTCTCAATTTCGTAAGGGATGGCTCCCCAATAATTTGTCTGTGCCGCATCGGTGGAATTAATGCTGCCTTCGGTTGAGTTGGAAGAAGTTACCCGCATTTCATAAAGCCCTGCTTCCAGGCCGGAGAATGTATACGATCCGTTTGTGACATTGAAATCCGTACCTACCTGGCTGCCATCCTGGTATAATTTAACGGTGATACCTGAAAGGAGCGGGGTATTATTCTGGTTATAATATTTTAAGCTACCGCTTATCGTACTTCCAAGGCTCGGCTGTGCCAGGGCAAAGCGCGAAAAGCCGCTCAAACCCGTTCTTTTGGCAACAGGTGGCGATACTGTGGCATGGGTCCCGTTAAATGCCCAGTCGCCGCCACCGTCAGGTCTTTTCAGGATCCTCAATTCCGCGCCGGGCGTGCCGGCTGAGGTAAATCCGGTCCCGGAAAGTTCAAGGGTGTAATTGGTGCTGGTCAATGCTGCGGGGACTAAAGTCCATGTCCCTTCTGTATACAGGTCCGATAGATTGAGGGTCTGTGAATTTTCGGTAAGGGGGAACCCGGTATTATTCCCCGGGTCGCCCGGTTCAAACTTTGCGGTTAGCGAGCCGGCCGTATTGTTACTGAAGGTAACCCGTGCATTATGGTTATCCGATGCCGTTCCGACCGGGAAATCAATCGGTGTGGCCGTGGATGCTGCAATCCATCTTTTGAAATTACCTGAGATATTGCCTGAGGTCCAGTTTAACGTGCCGGTGGCAGTCGCAGAAGTGCCAAGTTCGAGGGTAAAAGATCCGCAGATAATATTACCTGCAGCCATGGTCAATAATCCGCTGACCTTTTCATTGTTTTGCAGTGTCACTTCTGCGCCATTGTTAATGGTAAGATTGGTAAATGTCGTTGAATTGCCTCCCCCGATGGTCTGGTAACCGGTGCCGCTGAATAACACCGTCCCGCTACCCGGTGTAAATGTTCCGTTATTGCTAAAGTTGCCATGGATATTTAGCGTGCCTGCAGAAGACGATGGGGCGGCAACAGTGCCATTTGTGATATCCAGGTTGCCTTTTATCACGATATCCGGTATGAGCGCTAATGATGAACTGCTTTTATCGATCGTAATATTGTAAAAAGTTTGAGAAGCTAAATAAGGGGAGAACCGGTAGTTGGCAGTTGGCCACTGAGAGGTGCTAACAAGGTTGGTAATGCCGGTTGTGGTCGAACCTGTTGTCGCCTCCATAAAATGTCCGCTGCCTCCGATTGCGTCCTCAATTCCGATGGAAGCGGTTTCGGCGGCGTCGTGTCCGGTCCCGGTGAGACCTCCATAGTGGAACTCGATGATATTGGTGGTTTCAAAAAGCTTTACCTGGAAGTTTATCCTGGCTCCCGGTTTAGATTTATAA
>CAYJNJ010000076.1:0-7974 GCA_964371595.1 uncultured Bacteroidales bacterium
AGGTGGTGAAGTGGTGAAGTGGTGAAGTGGTGAAGTGGTGAGGTGGTGAGGTGGTGTGGTTTTGTGGTTTTGAGGTTTTGAGGTTTTGAGGTTGTGGGTAACAGAGATTTGGAAATCAGATACATAATTTTCCGTTTCCTCTGCTAAACCTCTGATTTCTCTGTGGTTAAAATTCTTTTGAAACTGCCTCTTGATGGTATTCTTTCCAATCCTTGCACAAAAAAATAAAATTCCTTTCAATAATTCCGGTATTTAAATTCATTAAATTTGACGGTATTAACCAAAACGACATTTCTGATGCGGCCATATTTTTATTCCATTTCACTGCAGGTACACAAAACCCTCCAATATTGGAAGGACAAATGCCACTGGTCATTCGATAAATTGGAAGTAAATGCAAGGCATTTGCGCAAATGTTATGCAACAAATATTAAGACACAGAAACATGATAAACTATATTAAAAATTTAAGGATTGTTTACTTTATGACTTTAATAAGTCCGATTTTGATAATTGGGATTTACATATTGACTCTGGACAAAGGAACAGTCATGATGAATGATTCTATTGATGCAATATTCAGATATTTGATACCTATTTTCGGACTGATTTTTATTCCAATTGGATTTATATTCTTTAAAAAGCGCTTGAAAGGCATAAATAAAGAGGAGAGAGTAGATACAAAACTTAATCTTTATAGAGGGATTGTTGTTCAAAGAATTGCATTTATTGAGGGAATTGCAATTTTTTCAGCAATTGCATTCATAATAACATTAAATTATTTGTTTGTTATTTATACTTTAATTGCTCTTGTGATCTATCTCCCAATTTACCCAACAATAGGAAAAATAAATAATGATTTAGGTATATCTCAAGATTCATTCACAATTGATAACTCCGAGAATAAAAAGAAAAATTTTTGGAACAAAAATCCTTGGTTGATTATTCTATTAATTGTCGTAATGATTTTTCTTAACTATAACTATTTTAAGGAATTTATTTCTAATAAAGTAGTCCTACCAAGTATTGAGGTTGATAATGGGACAATTCAAGACAGCATTTATCACAATAATTACTTAAAGTGGACTTTTAAAATTCCGGATGGATATAAATTGATTCCAATATCTGAAATTAAAGATTCAGAGCAAAAAGGAAATAAATACTTTAATAACGAGATAGACAATTCAGATAAGCCTATCAGACTTTTAAATATTTCAAATGGATTGATTGATTTTGGAAGTAATCTGAATCCAAGAGTTTTATTTCCGAATTTGACAAGTGAGGACAGGTATTTGGAAACTATTGATAATAAATTGAAAAATGCAAACATTGATTCTATAAAATTTGAAAAGCAAAATCAAGGGGCATTATTGATTGATAGTCTTGAATTTAAATTTAGTGAATATTTTATAATCGGACCAAATGGACGTATTGGATTAATGTGTATTACAAGATTTAATAAGGATTATATTTTTGATATTTCATTAACTTACAAAGATTCTGAAGAAGCTGTTAAGTTTCTTAACCGACTAAAAACCTCTGAATTAAACTGGCAATAAATATTCGTTGCATAACAATCGCACAAAGGCCAGCCCGGAGATCAATTGTCCGTCCAGGCAGGCGCTTATTAAGTGAGAAATGAAAAGTGAAAAAGGAAAAATGAAAAATGAAGGAGCGCCTGCCTTGCCGGCCAAAATCAACCCGCCCAGGCCTTTGTGCGCGAGCGTTAGGGGCAGCTTAAAAAGACACTGTAACCAGACAAATACGATATAAAATGAAAATATTTTTATTAGGATTTTTGACAACTATGGTTTGTTTTGTTTATGGACAAGACAAATACAATTACATCAGTTTTAACAGATTGACTGAAATTGAAGGGACTGAATTTGTAATTGCAACGATAGATAATTGGGGTAAAATCGAAGTGAATAATAAATACCTTTTATTTATCAATACAGTGAATGGACAAACCAAACAGATTGATTTGCCAAAAGATGCATACATTGAGAAAATTGAACAAATAAAAATTGATAGTTTGGGTATCAATAAAATAATCCTTGCAGCTAAGACAGTAAATTTAGACGGCAACAATGGTATTGACTGGAATGACCCTAAACAGATTATTATTCTTTCGACAGATGGACAGATTAGAATACAAATAACAGATGACAAATTTTTTGTCAGGACTTGGACTACCAATAAGACAACAGGAACAATTGTGATAACTGGACATTACGACACAAACAATAATGGAAAATATGACAAGACAGATAAAAATGAGATAATGATTTTTGACTTAAAAACATTGAAAATGATAAGTAAGATTTAAAAAAAACCGACCGCACAAACCACAATATATCCAATAAGGGTTTTAGTGGTAACCGAAGTTCATCACCCGCATCAATCTTTTGTCTCGGTTGATAGGAACGTCGCTCCGCAATCCCTTACTGGCCATACCGCCATACGTTATGCGCAATGGTAAAAGACACTACAAATAAACGAGATATGAAAAATAATAAAAGAGATATCATCATTCTTGCCTTGAGTATTCCACTCATAATCCTTTCATCAATTTACACGGATTTCCTTGTTACTTTTATAATATTAATGATTTCTATTTTTCTCTTTGTTTATTCGTATGGGAGTAAATTTAAATTCCTATTGAGAACTTTTTCTGTTTTCATCTTTCTTCATTTGATATTCTTTCCTTGGCTTTATGTTTCTATTATTAAAATAGATAGCAACTCATTTAAAATTGACTCAGAAATTGAATCAAATGAAATATCTCAGTTTGAAAAAGAAATTACCAAAAAATTTAATCCTGATGGTCTTATAAACGATCAACAAATTATTACAAAGATTCTCTCAAGTCATAATTCATATTTAGATTCGACTTTCAATTCTATTAATAACAATAATGTCCTTTATTTAGATAGCTTTATTCTTCATAAAACAGCTTTTCATAGAAAAATGCATAGACCTTCAGGTGGTTTTGCATCAATAGCCATATGTGATATAAAAGGTAATAATTTAACCAATATTATTGGCTATGAAGAAAATTTGGATTTTCCGCTTGATATTACAATTGGTGAATATTTATCGAAACGTTCAACCAGTATTCAAAAGGATTATCAAAAGTTTAACACTGAAAATTTAAAAAAGCAATCAAAAGAAACATGGAACTATAGAAGATTATTATCATATTCCATAAATATATTTGACACTGACAATTTTAATCCAAAACGAAGATTATCTAATGGAATCTATTTTGTTCACAAATTTATTGTTGTCGTTTTAATATTTGGATTAATAGGAGCAGCTTTCTATGATATGTTAAAGAAAAAAAATGAAAATTAAACCAAAGCGTATAACAAAGTTTATCGGGCAATAATTTGGATATTGGTACCATGAAAAAAGTTTATCTTCTATTAGCCTTGATAGTGCTTGTGAGTTGTAACTCCAGCCGTAATATCATTATCCCTTTCGATTATGAAGCAAATTTTCCTGATACAAAAAACGGACTTACTCAGGACCAAGCCAATGAATATCATCAATTTGCGATTAATCAAATCCAGGTCAATACTGTCGGAAAAAAACTTCCCAATATATTTATCTATGACATTAATAATAAGAAAGTTAGACTAAATAAATTGATCAAAGAAACAACTTTTATTTATGCCACAGATAATCACTGCGGATGGGGCTTAGAAGTGCTTGATAATGATCTCCCCTATGCACTTGAAAAATTAAAAAAAGATTCTATAGATATAAATACAATTGCCCTTCTTGTTAGGACTCCTGAAGATTCGGCAGATATGGAAGATTTTATTAAAGAGGCTCATGAAGCAAAATCCAAATACAATCAGTTCTATATCATTAATGGATCTGAGGCAAAAAAAATTAATGCAAATAGTGCAACTAAATTATTGGTTGACAGGAAAGAAACCGTGATTTATTTAGGCTACGGTGCAAATATAGATCCTGATATATTCTATGAACGATTGAAATCCCAACTATTGCTAACGACCGCACTGCGCCCAGCCCGGAATTAAAATTTTGCTCCGCCAGTTAGCGGACGGGCGGTATTGTCACTTTGATCTTTGAATTCTTAACTTTGAACTAACAATTCGCCCGCCGGCCTGGCCAAAATAAACCCGGGCCAGGCCATTGTACGCGAGCGTGAGGCACCATAATTGATATTTATAATGGCAAGACTTTTACTGATAGTATTATTTATTTTGGCTTTGTACAACGGATATGCACAAAAGTCTTTAAACAACATTAATTGTAAAATCATTTCAATTGATACTTCTTCAATTCTTCCAAATTATTTAATAATTAAATCTCAGACAGTTAAAGGTAAAATAATGATTCTAAGTTATACAAAAACCTCAATGCTTGATACTGTATTTCAAATAATCAAACTTGATGAAAGTTACAACATGAATTTAGTAGAACTTGACTCTGTTCTAGTTATTGAGCCTGATCATAGTTATTATTTTAATTTTGGAAACATGAGGGGAGGAAATGATAGATATACAATCTGCGTAATGGACCAAGATAAGGAGGTGGGTCGCCTAGAATTTGAAGATTTTAATTTTAAGCCATTCAAAGCTTTAAATTTAAAAGGATTATACTATACTGAACTCGAATGACAATTACGGTGTACAACGGATGCACAGCGCCCAGCCCGGACTTTAAATTTTGCCCGTCCAGGCAGGCGCGTAATAAGGAACATGGAACAAGTAACAAGGAAAATATGTAAATTTAAGGCGCATACCTGGCCGGTCAAATTAAACACTGGCCAGGCCTTTGCACGCGAGCGTTGTACACCATTTAAAAGAATCGATTCAACCAAGCAAATGATTTGAGAAAGATATGATTGCATTAATGACTTATTTAGAACTTATGTAAGAACGATTTTATGAGAATTAAGCAGATTTTGTTAATCATATCTTTTTCAATTATTTGTGCTTGTGACCCAGTTTATTTGGCAGAAATTAAAAATATCAAATCAGAAGAAGTGAAAATAATAGTTGGATTTGATAGAGAACAACTTGAAAAAACTTGGGGCCTCGATAAATCTTATATTGATTTTCTTAAATCGTATCCTAACTGGACTAATATCCCTCCTGCAATTGACTTTGATACAATTAATTTGATTAAAACATACAAAATAGAAAGCGGAAAAACATTCCCTTTAAGCAGTGGAATAGGAGGTTATCCAGATTTAAGCCTGATTAAATTCTTAAGGATTTTGGACAATGACAGCACTTTAATTGAAAATAAAGAACAATTGGAGGAGGCATTCAATCTCAAAGAAGGTCGACATTGGATAATGGAAATCAAATAATCGGTGTAGAACGAACGCACAAAGGCCAGCCCGGACATCAAATTGCCCGTCCAGTCAGGCGCAAGGGAGTGAAAAATGAAAAGTGAAAAACGAAAAATGACAAACGTGACTGCCTGGTTGGCCTATAAGACACAGGCCAGGCCTTCGCATTCGAAATTAAGCATTATGTTATTAATAAAATTAAATCTTATGGTCAGTAAATTTGCTAACTCGAATGTCTGGATTACTAGTCAGGGTAATACATCAGGATTGCATAATTTCCCACGTCCTAAAAAATAGGTTCCCGAACTTATTGAATTGATACTGAATGAGTAAAATAATAATTAACGGACGAAAAGCGCCCAGACCGGACATCAAATTGCCCGGCCAGGCCAATGCGGCCGGGTATGAACTGATAAAAAAACCGATATGAGAAAAGCAGCATTTATCATTTTGATCGTGTTGATTTCAGTATCAGCCTATTGTCAGAAGTTCGAGACAAATCTGACAATTTCGCCATTAATGACTTTTAAGAATACCGAAACGGCTGAGAGTAAAGTCGCATTCGGATTATCGGGCTCTGTTCAGGAATTCTATAACCTGACAGATAATTTCGCGTTAGGCACAGAAATCAGGTATTCATTTGAAAACTACAAATTTACCAGGGATTATAACGGCATTTCAATTCCAGAGGCAACCTCTTACTTTGAAAGCAAATTAACACTTCATTCCATAAACATTCCGTTGATCCTGAGATTAAAAACAAAATCCAATTGGTCATTAAACCTGGGATACGGCTTGACATATAATTTCAACCACCAGGTTTCGGTTGATTATGTTTACTCTGATTGGTTTACCGATGAAGTTTCGAGAACTGAAATTACTGAAAAATGGGTTGATTCAGAAAACGATTTGAGTAGCTTTTTTTCAATTGGACTTGGCAAAGCATTTAAAATTAAAGATTTACGAATTCTGACAGAAATATATTACCATTACAGCTTTGCAGAATACGGAATCAGACATGGTGGTGTGAACGGCGAGAAGATTTTGTATTCTTATGAAATAAGCCCACAATACATAGGCTGTAAAATCGGAATTGGATTATAAATTAATAGTGACTGTATCTAATTTTGCCCTGAAAGTCAGGTTTCTCAATAATGCCCCTAAAACACTAAAACACAAAAGATCACAAAAACTGATTATTAAGTTATACTCATTCTTTGCAGGTTTGCGAAAGCAAAGCTGCTTAGAATGAGTTATGCCGAGAGGAACAGCGGCAAAATTTCGCAAACCTGTTCCGACTCGGTATAATACCTTTTGTGTAATTTAGTGTTTCCGTGCTTTTGTGGCAACAAAATGGCTTTTCAAAGTAAACTCAACATTATGATAACAGAAATAAGAATTTACAAGCTTAAAGATAATACAGCGGCTGAATTCTATAAAGCATTCACAGAACAATCCTTACCTATGATGAAACGATGGAAGGTGACTGTTGTGGATTATGGCTTTTCACTGATTGACAATGACAGTTTTTACCTAATCCGTAACTACGAAAATTTGGAACAGCGAAAAGTCAGTCAGGATGCATTTTATGGAAGCGCCGAATGGATAAATGGACCAGAAAAAGTAATTATGGGTTGTATCGACACATATAATACGTCAATAGTTGACAGTGGGAAATTAAAAATTGAAAAAACAGAATTTTAAATTATGAAAGAAGAAATCCTATTATATCATAACAGGCAACTGGAAGAAGATAAGACAATTTGTGAAGTTCTATTTAGCGAAATTTGCAATCAATTGCCTGAAGCTGAATATAAAGTATGGCATGCTCACCCGGTTTGGTTTATTGAAGAAAACCCAATTGTCGGTTATAGTAAACAAAAAAATGGAATTCGCCTGATGTTCTGGAGTGGCGTTAGTTTTAACGAAGATGCATTAAAGCCGGGAACAGGCAAATTTAAAGACGCTTCCATTTTTTACAATTCCTTAAAAGAAATAAACAAATCCGACGTAAGGAGATGGCTTGAGAAATCAAAAGGAATTCAATGGGATTATAAAAACGTGCAAAAAAATAAAGGGAAATTGGGACGGCTGAAGTAGCAGAGAAAAATAAAGAAACAGGCAATTACTGCCAGTATGTAATTTCAGATTTCCCCCTAACAGCTAAAGTATAAACACAAGAATAGCAATAAGGATGGCTGTTCCGGCTGCTACGAGTACCCCGCCGGCGGCAGCATCTTTAGCCCATTTGATTTTTTCATTGTAATCCGGACTGATCAGGTCGCCGAGCCATTCCACCGCGGTATTGAAAATCTCAGCGATCAGCACAAGACCAATGGCAACTACCACCAGCCCCCACTCCATAAGGCTGATTTTCTTATAATATCCTACAACAAACACCACCGCAATAGCTAAGAGGTGAATGATGAAATTAGGCTGGGTTATGGCAACGCCTGAAAATCCCCTTATTGCGTATTTAAAACTCTTAAAAAGCCTGATGAAAAACTTTTTTATAAGACTACGGATCATGATGGAAAATTTTTATAAAATTAGAAATTTTGACCTGCTAATCGAAGAAATGAAGAGTAATTTGTAAAAATAATTACTTTTGCAGCAAATAAGCGGAAGTAGCTCAGTTGG
>CAYJNJ010000076.1:7984-18160 GCA_964371595.1 uncultured Bacteroidales bacterium
GAGCGCCGCCGCCGCGATCGCACCTGCGCTGGGAGCCCTCATCGGCACCTCCGAGGGACGGGTCATACCCCAGCCCCGCGCTGCTTGACACCGCGGAGGTGCCTCGACATTCTTCCCGGCGCTTCAAGGCCGTGCGGGAATAGCTCAGTTGGTAGAGCATCAGCTTCCCAAGCTGAGGGTCGCGGGTTCGAATCCCGTTTTCCGCTCAAAGCCCGGACTGACCATCCGGGCTTATTATCTTACCTCCTTCCGTACACCCCTTCACCACTTCACCACTTCACCACCTTCTCCCCATCCATCACCGGAACCACATGGAATTTCTCCGGGAAAATGCAGTACTTCAGCCCTTTCCGGTCTTCAATGCCGAGCAGGCGGAGATAATGCGATGAACGGGAAATGGTCTTTAGCAGGCTGTGTGCAGAGTGCCGCCATAAGGTCATCGAAGCCAGGACGGCATCGCAGCAAGGTAAATACCCGTAGGCGTTGACAAGGAGATCGGACATGGCGCCGGCACAGAGGGAATCCTCCAGCGAAAAGGTATTCTTCCAGCCGGAGCAGATGATGAGCACATCTTTATGGTCCTGGTTCAGGAAATTACAAACTACTTCGAAATTCACAAAAGAGGCCAGGATGACCCTGCCATACTTCTGACCCGCCAGGATGGTCCGGGTGCCGTTGGTCGTGCTGTACGCAATCTCTTTCCCCCTGATGGCTTCCGTCCTGAATTCCATCGGCGAATTGCCGAAATCCGCAAATGGCAGCTTAATCCCGTTCTCCTCCCCCGCTACGAGCCAGCCCTGCTTCTTCATAGCCAGTGCCTGCTTCTTAGATGCTACAGGGACAACAGCTGCCACGCCATATCCAAATGCGGTGCAAATAGCCGTCGTGGCACGCAAAATATCTATGACTACCACGTTCCTGTCAGTTTCATTACCAACTGTCTGTAATAAGGCAGGTGAAAAGCAGACTTCGAGCCGTGGACCTGTCATAGTTTAAAATGAAGTTTATTCGGTTTTATAGAACGGAATTTTGACAATGACCGCTTTCAGCAGCTTGTCACGTACTTTTATATAGATTTCGGATCCTATCCCGGCATGGGCTGTTTCCACATATCCCATCCCGATAGGTATTTTCAGCGAAGGCGACATGGTGCCTGAAGTCACCTCGCCGATGACCCTTCCGCCTGCATCGCAAATTTCGTAATGCTGGCGAGGGATACCTTTATCGATCAGCTGGAATCCCCTCAGCATCTTCTTCACCCCTTCAGCCTTTTGTTTTTCTAATGCCGGTCGGTTGATGAAGTTGTTGCCTTCGGCGAATTTCGTGATCCAGCCCAGCCCGGCCTCTATCGGGGAGGTGGTGTCGTTGATATCGTTGCCGTACAAGCAGAAGCCCATTTCAAGGCGAAGGGTATCGCGGGCAGCCAGGCCAATTGACTTTATACCGTATTCAGCGCCGGCTTTCATCACGGCTTTATAAATTGCCGGACCTTCGGCATTGGGCATATAGATCTCAAAACCTCCCGCACCGGTATACCCGGTATTGGAAAGGAGGATATTCTTCATACCCGCAAGTTCAACAACTTTAAAAGTATAGTATGGAATTTCATTCAGATCGGTAGTGGTCAGCTTCTGCAGGGTAGCCAGCGCTTTCGGGCCCTGGACGGCTAACTGCGAAGTTTCATCGGAAGCATTGCTGATCAAGGCGCCATGGATGTTGTTCTTCTCTACCCATGCCCAGTCCTTATCAATATTGGCGGCATTGACCACAAGCAGGTAAGTTTCCGCATTGAAACGGTATACTAAAAGGTCGTCAACAATTCCGCCTTTGTCATTCGGGAAGCAGGTGTACTGGATCTTTCCGTCGTCCAGCTTTGCCACATCATTGGATGTAAGGCGCTGTACCAGCTCAAAAGCCTTCGGGCCCCTGATCCAGAATTCGCCCATATGCGACACATCAAAAACACCGACACCGGTCCTGACTGTTTCGTGCTCGGCAATCACTCCTTCAAATTGCACAGGCATTGTGTAGCCTGCAAACGAAACCATCTTTCCTCCATTTTCTACATGAAAATCATAAAAAACCGTACTCTTCATTAGTTCAAAATTCTAGGTTAAATATTATCGTTGGTAGTATTTCTGTTAAGCCTCAAGCCTCAAGCCACAAGCCTCAGGCCACAAGTTCAATTATTTTTTATCACCTCTTCACCTCTTCACCACTTCACCACTTCACCTCTAATATCTTCATTCCATTAGCCCTCTTCCTGTCTTCCTTACCTTGCCTTCGGTCTTGAGTTTTACCACCAGTTTATCCAGTATCCCGTTTATAAACAATTTACTCTTAATAGAGCTGTATGATTTGGAGATCTCTATATATTCATTAATGGTAACTTTTATGGGGATGGAAGGGAAGATCATCAGTTCGGTCAGCGCCATTTTCATAATAATAATGTCCATCAGCGCGATCCTTTCCAGTTCCCAGTTCTCAGCCTGTTCACGGATAAGAGCCCCATTTTCTTCACTTCTTAAAACACAATACCTGAACAATTTGATCATATACTGGCGGTCATCATCCTCCGTATCCCCATCATCATCTTCCTTGAAAAGCGAAGGCAGCGGATGCTCGGCCCCCCAGTTTTCCTTATACATGTTGATCGTCTTGATCACCATGAAAACAGAAATATCGAAATCCTCATCAGACCAGTAAATGCTGCGGTCTTCATAAAGATTACGCAAGGTCTCAAATTCAGGGATATAATTTGTCACAAGCAGTGAGATCAGGTCTTTATCATCCTTATAACCGGTCTTTTCGCGCCTGATCATTTCATTATAATCTTCCCCGTTCTTAATATCCAGGAGCAGCTTATGAAACAGACTTTCTTCATCCGACCAGTTGATCTTTAGCTTATTGCGCCATCTAAGGAAATCTTTGTTTTCTTCAATCTGAAGGATGAAATGGTTGTCGACCAGCCTGGTATTCGGGTTCAGGTCTTCTTCGGTGGGATAAAATTTCTTTTTGGCTTCTTCCATGCGGTTCCGGGTATAATCCACGAACTTAACGAGGAATGAAAGCTGGTAGATGTAAAGTTCGTAAAGCTTATCGGTGCTTGTAAGCAGTTGTTTTTCGCCTTTGGCAATATCATCGCCTTCCGACTGAAAAAAAGCGTACAACGCCTGTAACACTTTAACCCTGAGATGCCTTCTGCTCAGCATGATTCGAAATGAACTTATTATCTTCCCGGCAAAGTTAAACTATTCCTTTAGCCGTTGAGTAAATTTTAATATTTAGAATGTGTTTAAGTGGCCATGCAACCATTCTATACTTTTTACTGTCTATTGAAATACGTATGCCAAAAGCTTATTATAGTAAGAAAATGCTTTGTGAATAAATATTTTTATTTTTGTGACGAAGATGAAGGAAAACTAAACGGAACAGATGATGGAAGAGTTTGGAAATAAAGAGTCAAGGAAAGAAGAAGTGTTTTCAAGGGTTATCCGCGCAGGAAAAAGGACCTATTTTTTCGATGTAAAAGCTACCAGGTCCGGCGAAAATTACCTGACGATCACTGAAAGCAAAAGACGTTTTGACAACGACCAGGGTAAGTTTTTTTATGAAAAGCACAAAATCTTCCTCTACCGCGAGGATTTTGAGAAATTCTTAGCCGGGCTGAACGAGGTGATGCATTTTGTTGAAACAGGTGAAAAGCCTGAAGGAATTGAGGATGAACATACCTCCGGGGATGACATCCACAGTGACCTCGACTTTGACGACCTGGGAGATTCGGGCAGGGATTCTGATCATTGACACTGGGTTTCATATCCGGCATCAAATCACGTTTCCACCTTACAAATTTACTTTTCCCCTTAGCAGATCAATACATTACATTGGTTGATAAATTATCATAATTACAACCGGCCGGCTGCTGAATTTAATCGTATTTTTGGACCGTTTGAAGTAAAAAAATTAATATGGGCAAGGTCATTGCATTAGCCAATCAAAAAGGAGGAGTAGGAAAAACCACTACCGCAATCAACCTGGGGGCGAGTTTTGCTATCCTGGAACATAAAACCCTTTTGATAGATGCAGATCCGCAAGCCAACAGCACCTCCGGTGTGGGATTTGATCCCAAGAACATTAAAACCAGCGTGTACGAATGCATTATCGATGACCTGGACCCCAATAACATCATTCTTAACACACAAACCCCCAATCTTGACCTCTTACCGGCACACATCGATCTTGTCGGCGCGGAGATCGAAATGATCAACCTTCCGGGACGGGAAAAGATGATGAAACGGGTGATACAGAAAATAAAGGAAAAGTATGATTTCATCCTGATCGATTGCTCCCCCTCGCTGGGGCTGGTCACCATCAACGCGCTGACTGCAGCCGATTCGGTGATCATTCCGGTGCAGTGCGAATATTTTGCGCTGGAAGGCCTGGGCAAGTTGCTCAATACGATTAAGATCGTGCAGACACGGCTTAATCCCGAATTAGACATAGAAGGCATCCTGCTGACCATGTTCGATATCCGTCTCCGCCTTTCGAAACAGGTTGTGGAAGAGGTGAAAACGCATTTCCAGCAGATGGTCTTCGATACCATCATTCACAGGAATACCAGGCTCAGCGAAGCACCGAGCTTTGGCGAAACCGTCATCATGCACGATGCCACCAGTATCGGCGCAGTCAATTACCTCAACCTGGCCAGGGAGATCCTGCAAAAAAACGGAATGACAAATCTCAGCGAAGCTGACAAAACCATAGATCTAGTAAATGACATCTAAGAAAAAAGCGCTTGGCCGGGGATTGGATGCCATCTTGCAAAGCCCGGAAACTGACATTACTTCCCGTGATATATCCGGGGATTATGTGGCCGGGGCCGTGGCCGACATTGCCATTTCCAAGATCAGTGCCAACCCTTTCCAGCCCCGCACCATTTTTGAAGCGGAAAGCCTCGAGGAACTTGCACAATCCATCAGGGAGCAAGGCATTATCCAACCGCTGACCGTCAGGAAGACCGGGTACGACCGTTACCAGCTCATTGCCGGCGAACGCAGGCTGAAGGCTTCTGAAATAGCCGGTTTAACTGCCGTTCCCTGTTATATCAGGGTGGCCGACGATGAGCAGATGCTCGAACTGGCGCTTATAGAGAACATCCACCGGAAAGACCTCAATGCCCTTGAAATTGCCATCAGCTACCAGCGGCTTATTGATGAGCTCAGCCTCACACAGGAGACCGTCAGCCAGAAAGTAGGGAAAGACAGGGCAACCGTTTCCAATTATATCAGGCTTTTAAAATTGCCGGCGGAAGTGCAATTTGCCCTGCGGCACGAACAGATCTCCATGGGCCACGCCCGGGCACTGATCAGCATCACTGATGAGGAACTTCAGCTTAAGGCCCTCTTGCGGATCGTAGAGAAAGGCCTTTCGGTAAGGGAAACCGAAAAACTGGCCAAAGACATCCTGAACCCGCAAAAAAAAGAAAGCCATTCAGCACCTGTTCCTGGCATGCTGCAAACCGCAAGTTTACGCCTCCATGAAAAAACAGGGGCCACCGTCAGCATTAAAAGCAATACTAAAGGCCAGGGTTCCCTCGTTATTAAATTTAATTCCGAAGCTGACCTGGAAAGGATCTTAAATATCCTTAACAAGGAATAGGTGCAAGAGATTGTCATAAATCCTCATTTTTCACGCAAAGAACTCAAAAGAAATAAAAAAGAGCGCTAATTAAAACTGTTGTAAAACAATTCTTTGCGTAATTTATTTTTTGATTTTGTGGCCTTTGCGTGATATAAAATATATGTCGTTTTTTAAAAGATTGATAACCTGGACGTTTATTTTTTCAGCCATACTGATTCCTTCAGTAATGGTTGCCCAGGATATGCCGCTGAAAAAAGATAAAGAAGCCCCCAAGCCACATTCTATCACAAAAGCCGCTATTTATTCGGCAGTGCTTCCCGGCCTGGGCCAGGCCTATAACAAGAAATACTGGAAAATTCCGGTCATCTATGCAGGCTTCGGCGTATTCGGCTACTTTACGGTGAAAAACAACCAGGAATTTGAGATGTTCAAAGAGGCATACCTTTGGGTTGCCAACGGCGAAACCGACACTATCGATAACCCATATGCCTACAAGTACAACCAGACCCAGCTCAAGGAAGCCATGGATTATTACCGCCGCAACCGCGACCTTTCGATCATCCTCGCCAGCTTATGGTACACGCTCAACATACTGGAAGCCTTTGTCGACGCACACTTTTTCGATTATGACATCAGCGAAGACCTTGGCATGAGGATTAGCCCGGCCGCGGTCAGTTTCCCCCTGTCGCCCGTCCAGGCTGCCCCGGGGATTAAAGTTTCATTTAAATTTTAAGAGGTGAAAATCGTTATATCAGGATACGGTAAAATGGGCCGTGAGATTGAAAAAACTGCCCTTGCGCGGGGACACGAAATAATTGCAAAACCGGATGTGCCTGAAGATTGGATTGCACTGGAAAGCTTGATCAGGCAGGCTGACATGGTGATCGATTTCAGCACGCCTGCGGCAGTGGTTGATAATATAAGACGGTGTTTCGACTTCCGGCTGCCGGTGGTTACAGGCACTACGGGCTGGAATGATAAAACAGAACTGGTGAGAAGATGGTGTGATGAGGAGCAACAGTCGTTGTTTACCGCTTCAAATTTCGGCATCGGGATCAATATTCTGTACAGCCTCACCGGCTTACTTTCCAGGATAGTCAACGATCTTGAAGATTATGACATCACCCTGGAGGAAATCCACCATATTCATAAGCTGGACGCCCCCAGCGGGACTGCGATAAGTCTCGCTGAAATTATCCTTCAAAATACAAAAAGGAAAAAAAACTGGGTCAACCGGCAGGTTGCTACCCCGGAGGAATTACAGGTAACATCGGTGCGCGAGGGCGAAATACCCGGCATCCATACGATTACTTGCGAATCTGATGCCGACAGGTTAACGCTTCGCCATGAGGCTAAAGGGCGAAAAGGGCTGGCAATCGGCGCCCTGCTGGCAGCAGAGTGGCTGCAGGGTAAAAAAGGTTATTTCGGCATGAATGATATGCTCCGGCTTCCAGGCTGAACCTGGTGATTAACAAAAATTAACACAAGCGCTTAGCTCTCATCTTCCTTAAATTCTTTACTTTCGCAATTAAATAACACACGCATGAATTTTTTCCTGATCCTTTCCCTGGTATTCCTTATCAGTTCTTTCACCGGCCTTTGGAAGATTTTTATTAAAGCAGGATATCCCGGGTGGACCGTCCTCGTGCCTTTTTATAATTTCTACATCTGGCTGAAAATCATTAAAAAACCGCTCTGGTGGTATATTTTTCTGCTCATCCCGTTCATTAACGTATTTACGATCCTGCTGATGATCGTAGAGCTCCTGAAATGCTTCAACAAATTCGGGCTGGGCGAGCAGGCCCTGGGTGTGCTTTTCCCATTTGCCTACCTGCCCTATCTCGGGTTTTCTAAAGATGAAAAATATATCGACCCGGATAAAAGAAAAGAAGTCAAGAAAACCTGGATCAGGGAATGGGTGGATGCCATCATTTTTGCCGTTATTGCCGCTACCATCATCCGTACATTTCTCATCGAAGCCTATACCATCCCAACACCTTCTATGGAAAAAACGCTGCTTGTCGGTGATTTCCTGTTTGTCAGCAAAATGAGCTACGGCCCCAGGGTCCCGATGACCCCACTCGCATTTCCTTTCGTTCACCATACCCTTCCGATGACAACCGACGTAAAGTCGTACTTTGAGTGGCCAAAGCTTGATTATTACCGCTTTCCGGGCATGGGCGAAGTCAAAAGAAATGATGCCGTGGTATTTAATTACCCTGACGGGGATACCCTGTCGGTGAAGTTCCAGAGCAACCGGAGTTACTACTCGATGGTAAGGGAATACGGGTGGAAACGAGTGAATAATAACCCGAGGGAATTCGGGGAGATCATTGCCCGCCCGGTGGACAAGCGTGAAAACTATATTAAGAGATGTATTGCAACCCCTGGAGATGAACTCAAGATCGTTGACCAGCAGGTTTATATCAATGGCCAGAAAGCAGAAATGCCAGGGATCCTGGAATACCAGTATATGGTGAGGGCTTCAGGCAACCAGCTTAATCCCCGCCTCCTCGATGAACTTGATGTGACCGATAAGGTTTGGCCTGTAGGCCCCGGCCAGTTTGTTGCCACGCTTACCGATCTGGCAGCTTCAAAACTTGCCAAAGTAAAAGGCGTAGAATCAGTTGAACTATTGAAAGAACCGGCAGGCAAATGGGACCCGGAAACCTTTCCCTATTCTGACAAATATCCCTGGAACCGTGATAATTACGGACCCTTAACGATGCCGAAAGCGGGCACTACCATCGACCTTAACCTTGACAACCTTCCGTTGTATGAAAGGATCATCAGGAATTATGAACTGAACGAGCTGAAAGTTACGGATGGCAAGATATATATCAACAGTAAGGAATCAAGCAACTATACTTTTAAAATGAATTACTACTGGATGATGGGAGATAACCGCCACAATTCAGCAGACTCAAGATACTGGGGGATGGTGCCGGAAGACCACATTGTAGGCAAAGCTGTGTTCGTCTGGTTCTCTATGGACAAGAACAAATCGTTGTTTGACGGTAAGATCCGCTGGAACAAATTATTCCGTACTGTAAATTAATTTTGTCTCACTAAATAAATCAAACACTAAATGAAAAAAAACCTGACAATTAGCTGGCTTTTCATCGCCGTATCCGTAATGTTCTCATTCCAGACCTTTGCCAAGGAATTCAAAGGGGTAGTCACTTACAAGATTACCATTGAAGGCTCAAGTGTGACGGACGAAATGAGGGCGATGATGCCGAAAACCATGACCATGACCGTTAAAGGCAATAAAGCAAAAATGGAAATGATCATGAGCATGGGCAAGACCATTACAATTACCGATGGCGATACCAAATCATCCATTTCACTTATGGATATGATGGGCCAGAAACTTGCCGTTAAATCGACAACGGAAGAGATCATGAAAGACCTTGCAGATTCACCGGAAGTCAAAGTTGAAGTGACCAGCGAAACCAAGGATATCCTTGGCTATTCCTGCAAAAAAGCCATCATCACCAGTGTGGAGGATGACCTGGATATGATCGTTTATTTCACTGAAGAATTAGGTACAAAAGACCTGAATTTCGACAACCCTCAATTTAAGGATATCAATGGTCTGATGATGGAGTTTGAAATGCCGAATGATATGTTCTCCATGCATTTCACAGCTGTTTCCGTTGAAAAAAAGAATGTGGAAGACAGCGAATTCGATATCCCGGAAGGGTACCAGATCAAGACCAAAGACGAAATGAAGAGCATGTTCGGAGGAATGTAATACATGGCCAGGAATAGCAAGCAGCCTGAAGAAGTACAGGAAAATATTACGAAAAAAGAAAAGTCCCGTAACCCGGAAAAAAAGCAGAGGCGTGTCCCGGCAATGTTTACCGATGGTCGCTTTGCCCGGATCACGGGATTTTTCATAATCCTGCTGGGAACCTATCTCCTACTGGCCTTCACCTCCTACCTTACATCATGGAAGGTCGACAGCAATATCCTGGACAATAACGATGCAAGCTATATTTTTGATCCTTCCGTCGGGGTACAGAACTGGACAGGAAAACTTGGCGCATGGCTGGCCCACTTCTTCATCAAGAGAGGCGTCGGCATAGCAGCTTATCTCTTCCTGCTGGTCATGTTTGTCCTGGGATTAAGGCTTACCACAGGGGTTAAGATCCTTCCCTTCGGGAAAACATTTCGTTATTCATTCCTTGGAATGCTCTGGCTATCTGTTACACTGGGATTTGCTTTCAGGAATGATCCCGAGCTTCTGATGCTTGGAGGTGTATTCGGCTATGAATCTTCGGGCTGGCTTGTCGGAATTATTGGTCAGCCTGGTACTGTGCTGCTGCTGGTTTTTATCCTTGCCAGCTTCCTTATTATCATCAACCTTATCCCCTTCCTGAATAAGAAGAAAGAAACTCCTGCCGAAGAAGCTGAAACTGTTGCTGCAGGCAATATCCCGAAGGAAGATCTTTACAATACGCATGAATTTGCCGTTAATCCCGAGCCGGCCGGCAACGAACTGGTGCATGAATTTGACGATCTCCCCGTCAC
>CAYJNJ010000076.1:18170-24122 GCA_964371595.1 uncultured Bacteroidales bacterium
GCCCCCGATACTTCTATTGAGCTAACCATCGAAGAAACACCACCGGAAGAAAGCGGCAGCCAGAAAGGGACGGTACGCGGCAGCCTTGACACACATTATGATCCGACATTAGACCTGCCGGATTACAAGTACCCTACCCTCGACCTTCTTGTTGACCACCACTCTGAGATGATCCCTGTTTCGAAAGAGGAGCTGGAACAGAACAAGGACAGGATCGTGGAAACCTTAAATAACTATGCTATCCGCATTGATAAGATCAAGGCAACCATCGGGCCGGCCGTCACGCTTTACGAGATCATCCCGGCACCGGGGGTAAGGATTGCCAAGATCAAGAACCTGGAAGATGATATCGCGCTATCCCTTTCTGCCATGGGGATCCGTATCATTGCGCCTATTCCCGGAAAAGGCACCATCGGCATTGAAGTGCCGAACCTGAAACCGGAGATCGTACCGATCAAGTCGCTTCTTTCTTCCGATAAATTCAGGAATACAACGTATGAGCTTCCGTTTGCCCTTGGGAAAACCATTTCAAACGAAAGCTACATCGCCGATCTGACGAAAATGCCGCATATCCTGATGGCAGGGGCCACAGGACAGGGTAAATCGGTCGGCCTTAACGCGATCCTCTTATCCCTCCTTTATAAGAAACACCCGTCACAGCTCAAGTTCGTGATGATTGACCCGAAGAAAGTTGAATTGACACTTTTCTCAAAGATCGAACGGCATTTTCTCGCAAAGCTTCCTGATTCGGAAGAAGCCATCATCACCGATACCCGGAAGGTTGTGCGGACACTCAACTCCCTTGGGATGGAGATGGACCACCGTTATGAGCTGCTGAAAGATGCACAGGTCAGGAATATCAAGGAGTACAATACAAAATTCGTTGAGCGCAAACTGAACCCGAACGAAGGGCACAAATACATGCCTTACATTGTTGTGGTCGTGGACGAGTTTGCCGACCTTATCATGACGGCAGGAAGGGAGATCGAAAGCCCGCTTACGCGCCTGGCCCAGCTTGCCCGTGCAACAGGCATCCACCTCGTGATTGCCACCCAGCGTCCTTCCGTTAACATCATCACCGGTACTATCAAAGCCAACTTCCCGGCCCGTTTCGCTTACCGCGTCATCTCCAAGATCGACTCGCGAACCATCCTCGACAGCTCCGGAGCCGATCAGCTTGTGGGCAAGGGCGACATGCTTATTTCCACCGGCAGCGACCTGGTCAGGGTCCAGTGTGCTTTCGTCGATACACCGGAAGTGGAGAGGGTCACCGAATTTATCGGCTCGCAGCGTGGCTACCCCGAAGCCTTCAGCCTTCCCGAGTACTTCGATGAAACCGATGAGCAGGAGAAGGGCGATTTTGATCCCAATGCCAGGGACGAGCTATTTGAGGATGCCGCCCGGATCATCGTGCTGCATCAGCAAGGCTCCACCTCCCTCATCCAGCGTAAGTTAAAGCTCGGATATAACCGTGCCGGACGCATCATTGACCAGCTCGAAGCGGCCAGGATCGTCGGCCCGTTTGAAGGAAGCAAAGCCAGGGAAGTCCTTGTTGCTAATGAAATGGCTTTGGAACAGTTTTTGAAAGATCTTTACAATAAATAATTTTAAAGAAATATTCTATCATGCGAATTATCACGACAATCATTTTAGCAGGCCTGCTTATGTGTGGGCAAAGCTCATTCAGCCAGGCCAAAAAGACTTCAGAAGAAATATTAAAACAGGTTTCTGAAACAACCAAATCCTTTACTTCGATCCGGATCGCATTCACATACAATATGGATAATCCCGGCGCAAAGGTCCATGAAACGGAAACCGGCGTGCTCGTAGTTAAAGGCGACAAGTACAAGCTGGATATTGCAGGACAGAAGGTTATTTCCGACAGTAAAACATCCTGGACCTACATCTCCGAAGCAAATGAGGTGCAGATCAACACGGTGGAGGAAGATGAAAATGCCCTTACCCCCACCAAGTTGCTGACTTCCTACAGCGAAGATTATAAGTCAAAGCTGGTCAATGAAATAACCAAAGACGGACGCGTTCAGTATGTAATCGATCTGAAACCGAATGCGGAAAAGAATTTTACCAATGTAGAGATGACCGTCGATAAGGAATTATACCGTATCTCACGAATTGCCATCCAGGACAAGAGCGGCAATACGTTCACTTACATTGTAAATAAATGGGAGACCAATGTTGCGGTAAGCGACACGGATTTCACTTTCAATGCCAGCGATTATCCCGGCGTTGAAGTCATTGATATGCGTTAAACCCGGGACTATTGCCCGCTTTCATATGCCTTCCAGCGGTCGAGCAATCCTACAGTCGTTTCGTCGGGAACAGTGACATCGGTTGAAACAGTCATCGATTTCAAACCCGCTTCCCAGAAAACGACCGGCATAACGTCACCACCGTACTCCCCGTTTGATTCCAGAAAATACTCCGAATCGAGGGAATTACAGCCAAGGCAATACATGATCGGGCCTTTACCTTTATGCTGGTAAAGATTGACCATTGAAATATCGCTGAATTCGAAAACGATCTCGCCGCAAAGCTGGCCGTTCTCTTCAAATAATCTTTTACTAACCACAGTAGCGTTTGGAAAACCGTTCTCGACTTCAGTGCCTTCATAATAATCGGCCAAAAGGCTTGAAAAATCCTCTTCCGAAATATCAACCGTATCATCCATTGTCGACATAATGTTGATATATTTTATTGTCAGCCGCCCTGATTCCTTACCGGTAAAATCAAAGGTGTACTCCTTCTTCTCACAGGTAAGGCAGCCGCTCATAAACAGTACTGCAGCGATCACTCCGATCCAAACTAATGCTTGTTTTTTCATAGGGTTTGTGTTAAGAATTATATCTTTATCTAAAACAAATTTAACGATATCCATTTAAAAAGGAAATAACTTTCAATATTTTTAATTTTGCCAGACAATATTTCAAGATGAAAACATCAGTAGACATAAGCTATTACCCTCTTAATGAGGAATTCATCCCGCCAATACGGGAATTTATCGACAGGATCAACACCTATGAAGGCATTGTTGCACAGACCAACGGGATGAGCACCCAGGTTTTCGGCGAATATGACCTCGTGATGAAGGCCCTCACGGCGGAAATCAAAAAATCTTTCGACAATCCTCACTCTGTATTTGTGATGAAGGTCATCAATGCCGATCTGAACACGAAGGAGACTAAATGAGCCTTCTCTCTGTTTTCCAGACCCTTTACGAAAACATCCTGGCCTCCTCCTGGGTCGAAGCCCTGGCGGTGATTACCGGGCTGTTAAGCGTCTGGTATGCAAAGAAGGAGAACATCCTTGTTTATCCTACAGGGATCGTCAGTGTATTGATCTATGTTTATCTCTGTTTTACGGTAAAATTATATGCTGAAATGGGGATCAATGCTTTTTATTTCGTGATGAGCATCTATGGCTGGGTGAAATGGAGCCGGAAAACCGGTGACAAGCCTGCCCGCCCAATTACAAGGGCGACAAGAAATGAATGGATCTATTCAATAGCTGGTTTTATCATATCCTTCATCGTATTGGTATATGTGCTGAAGAATTATACTGACAGCAATGTACCTGTCTGGGATGCCCTGACCACGGCAATTTTCATCATCGGAATGTGGCTGATGGCGCTTAAAAAGATCGAAAACTGGCTGGCCTGGATCCTTGGCGACCTGATCTCCATTCCGCTTTATGCCAGCAAAGGACTTGCACTTACCAGCATCCAGTTTGCAGTTTTCCTCGCTTTGGCGGTAGCAGGGTACCTGGAATGGAGTTCAAAGTTCAAAGTTCAAAGTTCAAAGTTCAAAGTGAGAGTTTAAAGTTTAAAGTTAAGTTTGGATTGATGGTCTTTTGGCTAACAACTTTTAACTAATAACTTAACTTTGAACTTTGAACTTTGAACTTTGAACTTACGAAGAATTTCAATTACTGGTCCTGAATCGACAGGCAAATCAGAGCTTGCGCGGAAGCTCGCGGAGCATTTTAAAACGCTCTGGGTACCGGAATATGCCCGGGAATATCTTTCGGGTTTAGGTAGGCCTTATGATTTCGAGGATATTGCGATCATAGCCCGGAAGCAGTTTGAAACAGAAAATGCATTAGCAAAAAAGGCGAAAAAAATTCTGTTTTGTGATACGGATTTCCTTGTGACTAAAGTATGGAGCCTTTACAAATACGGCAAATGTGATCCCTGGATCGAAGAAATGGCGGAAACCCACCGTTATGATTTATATTTGCTTTGCAACACCGATTTGCCATGGGAGGACGATCCTCTGAGGGAACATCCGCAACAGCGTGATGAACTGTTCAGGATGTATATGAAAGAACTGAAATCGATCCATGCAAGCTATATCCTGGTCTCCGGGAAAGGGAAGCAAAGGACGGACAGTGCAATTTCTGCCGTGGAGAAAGCGTTCTTTGGATAGTGGTGGAGTGGTGGAGTGGTGGGTTTTGTGGTTTTGAGGTTTTGTGGTTTTGAGGTTTTGTGGTTTTGAGGTTTTGTGGTTTTGGGGTTTTGAATTTATTTGGTATTTGGTGCTTGGTGCTTGGAATTTGTTTGGTATTTGGTGCTTGGTGCTTGGAATTTACTCAGCTATGAAAAAGATAAAGGTGCTATACCTGCCCAGGTGGTATCCCCACCGCTACGATCCCATGCCGGGGCTCTTCATTGAGCGGCATGCGAGGTCGGTTGCAGGATTGGTGGAGGTGGCCGTTTTATACGTGCACCCGGATGAGAACCTTAAAGGCAGCAAGATAGAAATTGACCGCAGCAGGGATGAAGAGCTGTTGCAGCTTAAACTTTACTACAGGCCCTCCCGGTTTCCGGTTCCTTTTATCCGGTCGTTTATCAATCATTGCAGGTTTGCAAGGTACCATTGCAGGGGATTAAAGATGATCAAAACCGAATTCGGCAAGCCTGACATTATCCATGTAAATGTGCTGACCCGCCTGGGCTTAGTGGCATTGCTCTATAAATGGATGAACGGGACCCCGTATGTGATTACGGAACACTGGACACGCTATCTTCCACATATGGATAATTTTAAAGGGGCATTGCGCAAGTTCATAACACGGATGGTTGTCAGAAATGCTTCCGCTGTGCTGCCTGTGACGGATAACCTCAGGAAAGCAATGGAGAAGCATGGTTTGGTGAACAGCAACTACCGGGTCATTCCCAATGTTGTCGATATGAAAATGTTCAGGATAATTGAAGATGACAAAATAAAGCCGAAAAAGACTTTCATTCATGTCTCCTGTTTTGAAGACAGGCAAAAAAATATTTCAGGGATACTCAGGGTTTTAAAAAGATTGTCGGAACAGCGAAATGATTGGAACTGCATCATGATTGGCGATGGCATCCATTTTGAAAAGCTGAAAAAATATGCGATAGAGCTGGAACTGGATGAAAGGACCGTTTTATTTTCAGGCCTGAAAGAAAATGAAGAACTGGCACAACTGATGGCCGGCGCGGGTTTCCAGGTGATGTTCAGCCGGTTTGAGAACCTGCCTGTAGTGATTTTGGAAAGCTATGCCTGCGGTGTGCCTGTTTTATCGACCGATGTCGGCGGCATTAAAGAGCACCTGAACAACGACCTGGGGGTATTGATTCCCAGTGAAGATGAAGTACTTTTGCTGGAAAAGCTGAATTTCATGCTTGATCATTTTCATGAATTTGATAAAAAGAAAATAAGGCAATATGCAGAGGAACACTTTAGCAATGAAGTGATTGGGGTGCAGTTAGCTGAGATTTATGCAGAGATAAAGTAAATTCCAAGCACCAAGCACCAAATACCAAATAAATTCCAAATTCAAAATACCAAAGGCCAAACAAATTCAAAACCTCAAAACCTCAAAACCACAAAACCTCAAAACCTCATAACCACAAAACCTCAAAACTTCAAACCCTCATAACCACAAACCCTCAAACCCTCAAAA
>CAYJNJ010000077.1:0-21256 GCA_964371595.1 uncultured Bacteroidales bacterium
GTGTTGTTCAGCAGGAACATGTTCTGGTGCATCTGGTTGAAGGCAAGCTTTATGGAGCCGTCGGCGTCCGTGCGCATATTCAGCGCCACCCTGAAATCGGGCTCGAAATACCATTTGATTGCTTCTCCGGAGGCAAAAATCAGGCTGTCTTCAATAAAATTACCCGTTTTGGGCATTCCGTCCTGGTAGGTATAAACAGTCTGCGGGCCCATCGGGTTAAAGAGGGTAAGCCGGAAACCCGCGTTGATGTTCATCCATGGCAGGATATCATAGACATCAGAAATATAGAGCGCGCTTTCAATTCCCTGCTCCTGGCCCAGTTCCACCGGAATCCTGAGTGAGTTGATCCCATATGGCTTTACGGTCCCGCGGTCAAGATCATAAAAAGTAATCCCGGTTCCATATTCGAGGTAATTCTTTGCCGTAATATCGTGGGTGAAATCGGCGGTAAAACGGTAATCACCGATCTTGTAATCCTGTTCATAAGCCGACGCTTCTTCCTGCTGATCGATTGTGTTGAAAGAATACTGTGCGCCGGTAAGCACAAATTCACCTCTTACCGAAGTGCTGAAGTTATGGCTGAAACTGACGGAAGCGCCGGCATTGTCGTATTTGTAACGGTTCAGATCCGAAAGCCGGAATTCATCGTGGCTGAAATATCCAAACACAAACAACTGGCTCTTTTTGAAATCATAGTTCCAGGAGCCTGAAAAATCGCTGAAACCGGCATTGCTGTTGCGGATCACAGGGTCGTCGATCTGTTTAAGGATCCAGTCGGAATAGAGGTACCTGCCGCTCACAATGAATGAGCTGACATCTTTCTTTACCGGACCTTCGACCAGTAAATTCGCTGCCACCGGGCTGACGCCGCCACGAAGCGAAAATCTCTTGCGGTTTCCCTGGCGGGCGATAATGTTGAATACCGAGCTGAGCCTGCCTCCGTACCTGGCCGGGATATGGCCCTTGTAGATCGAAAAATCCTTTATGATATCGGCATTAAATGCCGGGAAGAACCCGAAAAGGTGGGAGGTGTTGTAAATAGGTATTTTGTTGATAAAGAAGGCGTTCTGATCGTAGTTCCCACCGCGTACATTCAGCCCTGCCGAGCCTTCGCCCACAGTAACAATTCCCGGGAGCATCTCGGAAATTTTCAGTATGTCGCGTTCGCCCATCATGGTCGGGATCTCTTTGATGGCTTTGGCGGAGATCTTTTCCAGTCCCGGGTCGGTAGAACGGATGTTCATCTGCCTGTCACCAACTACCACCACTTCCTTCATCTGGATGACCGTTCTCTGCATCCCGATAGTGAAATCGCCGTCGGAAACCACTTCAAGCTGGTATTTTTTTCTTTCAAGGCCCACATAAGCGAAAACAGCCGTGTAGGAGCCCGGTTTTATCACCATGGTAAGAAACCCGTCCGGATCAGAAGCAGTGCCGCTTTTCAGCTCTTCGATGAACATCGTGGCGCCCATCACCGGCAGGCCGGTCTGTTCTTCGATGATCCTGCCCCGGATGGTCACCGTGCCTTTTACCCCGGGTTTGCCGTTGCTGCCGATCCGGATGGTCTGGGTGACGTCGGCTTTCCGGCCGGTAAGGTAACGGGCTTCGCTCTGGGTCAGCGCTTCTTCCAGCGAATCGATAATGCTTTCCTGCTCAGCCCCTGCGGAATAATCCGGCAAACGTGCCGGCAGCCTTTCCGCGGGAAGGATCACCAGGCCGCCGTTCCATACTGAAACTTTCAGTTTGGTTCCGGAAAGCGCTTTTTCAACCACTGACCTCACCGGCAGATTTTCAGCCTCAATGGTTACCGAAAGGCTGTCGAACCATGAATCCTGGTAATAGATCATTACACCTGTTTCATTAAAAATAAAATCGGAGAATTCACGGAATGAGGCATTACTGAAATGGCAGGAGATGAGCTTATCGGGCGCAACATCTGATGGCTGAGCGTGAGAATCGAACAGGATGCAAAAAAGGAATATGATCAGCAGTATTTTCTTCACATTACTCCAGATTACCGATATAGTTAATAAGATCTGTCATTGCCTGGTCGGAGGCTTTTTTCAGGTTGATCCCGTTAGCCTGGAGATAATTTTTAATTTCGACCTTATGGGCAGGGTTGAAGAGCTTGGTAAAGCTCCCTTTGGAGCCGAAAGGCCGGGGCTTTCCATCAATAAGTACAAAACTTGTTTTGACCGGGGAAGTGAAAGTATAACTGGAAGCCGTAGCCGTATTGATCAGCTTGAGATTTTTCCGCCAGTAATACAGTATCTTGCAGGGCCCATCTCCGAGGACCTGGTAAATCCGGGTTTCATCGTTTTCCCGCAGGCAAATGAAATTCACAGGTCCAAGATCGAAGCTCTCCAGCCAGGCTTCCGAAACCTCGATGATCTGTTCCGCCCCGGTTTCATCAAAAAATTTCAGCAGCAGCTTCTGGTTAAAAACATCATAATTCAACAACAAATCCTTATCACTTTTCCCTTTCACCACTTCACCACTACACCCCTTCACCACCTCACCACTGCACCCCTTCACCACTATTCCCCCCCAAACAAACTCCGCCGAACTAAAAAACTGGTTCCCGCCCGTGCCGGAAGGCAGGAAGTAGGAATATTTTTTCCCGTTGAACAGCAGCGGATCCAGGCCATAGACCCTGTCAAGGTCCTGGAAAGTATGCTGGGAGAAAAGGGTTCCGGAGCAGAAGAGCAGCAAAGCCAGTATTAATGAGCGCATTAAGCCTGTTATCATTCAAATTATCTTTTTCGGTAAAAGAAGGGATAAAGATAGAAAATATTAATATGTGTTTGATGAAGGAAAATACAATTTCTGCAGGCTGATATAGAGTATATCAACTATCCCGTCTAGTTTAATATTGACATTATTCGCGGAAATTCGTTGCATTCGTGTTGATTCGTGTTCTATTTATGGCAGGCGAACAGCAAAAAAGAAATTGTCTCATTCGCATGTCTTTAATAGAACACGGATGACACGAATTTATACGAATTTACACGGATTTATTTATCGGGCGAAATCCCGGGCAGGCGATCAGCCGAGATTCGAATCGGTATAAGTATATTTGGAAACGGCCGCAAATATCATTATCTTCGTTCAAGTTATATAAGATCTGATTTAGCGGTATTTAAATTACCAGTCCTTTGGATCAAGAAAGAAAGATCATTCGGATCTTTATGCAAAACCTTGGGAGTGATTTCCCCAATCACGATTTTGAAACGGATGCCTGCACATTCCGGACTTCTGAAGGGGAAATGCTATTTACCACTGATGAGTTTTCAACGGAAGATAATTTCCGGAGCCACCATCCGTCTGACCTGGGATGGAACCTGGCTTCTGCCACCATCAGCGATATCCATGCTGCCGGCGGAATTCCCCTGTTTTACGGCCATTCGGTGACCGTGCAACACGACTGGGATGATAACTACATCCATAAATTCAGTGGAGGAATTGCCCGCTGCCTTTCTGATGCAGGAGCAGCGTTTATCGGCGGTGATCTCGGGATGTCGGAAAAATGGAAATATACCGGGATTGCCATAGGTAAGAAGATGACGGAATTAAATCGGAGAGGCGCCATGGCCGGCGATCTTATCTATATGACAGGCCAGATCGGGTCCGGTAACCTCGAAGCAGCCCTCAGGCTTTACTCCGACAATCCCGTTTTAAAGCCACTACTTAACATGGTCCATGTTCTTTTTCCACTCAGGAACTGTGAAGCCATCCTGGTCAGAAAATATGCCAATTGCTGTATCGACAGCAGTGACGGTGTTTTCAGGGCTTTACACGACCTGGTTGGATTAAGCGGCAACGGCTTCCGGATCGGCAACCTGCCGTATCACACCCAGGGACTTTCTGCCTGCAAAATCCTGGGCAAACCGGAAGAAATCCTCTTTTTAGGGGAATGCGGGGAGTATGAACTGGTGTTTACCATATCTCCGGAAAAAGAAAGAGAAATGCTGGATGAGGCCCGTGCCCTCAGGCTCAAATTCAGCAAATTGGGTGAGGTTACCCGGGAAAGGGCCATGTTATTGGGGAATGAAAAGGCAATCATCGACCTGGCGGGCTATTCGGTTTTTGCAAGGAATTTTAAAGAAGTCAAAGATTATATCAGTGAAGTGGTCAAATTCATTGAAAATGGCAGGAGTTGATGAAGATATAACATCCGGCTTCACTTTGCCAATGAAGGTTTTGGTAACAGGGGCTTCCGGGTTTATCGGCGGCCATGTTACCCGTTACCTGGTTGAAAAAGGCGTGGAAGTCAGTTGCCTTGTCAGGGAGACCAGCACGACTGGCTTTATTAATGATCTCCCGGTAAAATTTATTAAGGGAGATATTACCGATTTCAATGGATTGTTATCTGCTTTCAGGGGGCAGGATGCAATCATACATACTGCCGCAAGGGTAGGCGACTGGGGTAAATATAATGCGTTTTATGAGACTAACGTTACCGGCACCCTGAATGTCCTTAAAGCGGCCTTTGAAAATTCTGTCAACCGGGTGGTCATCACCGGATCGGTCTCAAGCTATGGTGAGGAAAATTATCATGGCCTGAAAAACGAATCGTCTTCGTTTAATTCACATTATCCGTATTTCCTGGACAGGATTTTTCCTTCCGGGATGAACCGCTATCGTGATACCAAGGCCCTCATGACACGTGAAGCCACTGCATTTGCAGAAAAACACCGCATGGATCTCATTATCCTGGAACCCGTTTGGGTTTATGGTGAAAATGAATTCAATACCGGGTTTTATGAGTATGTAAAAACCGTGAAGTCTGGAACCGGTTTTATGCCCGGGAGCCGGAAAAATACCTTTCATGTCGTTTATGCAGGCGACCTGGCAAAGGCTTACTATCTTGCCCTGGTCAGCGGCCTTCATGGAGTCCATCGCTTTATAGCAGGGAGCCCTTCAAGCGGAAAAATGGTCCGCATCTACCAGTTGTTCTGCGAAGAGGCTGGCCTGAAAGCGCCAGCCCATCTTCCAAAATTGATTACTTATCCGATCGGCTTCATCATGGAGGTATTCTACACATTATTCCATGCGAAAAATCCCCCTTTACTTACCCGTGGCCGGGTAAATATGTTTTACGACAGCATCGGGTATGACACTTCCCGGGCAATTAAAATGCTTCATTTCGAAAACCAGGTATCACTGGAGGAGGGAATTAAAAGGACTGTTCAATGGTACCGCAACAATAATTTTCTTTAAAACCAGGATCATGGAAAAAATCGTCAGCATAATGGGCAGTAACAGGGTGTGGTTTGAACTCTGGGTCAAATTGAGGGTGGCATTTTATTTCACCGGTCTCCTTTTCAAGGGTGAACTTAAAATGAAATATTATTTCAGGGTATTGAAAAGACTGCTGTTTTTTCTTTCAAAAATGAACCTTAACAAGTTCATTAAAACCTCGCTTGGCACCAAGATCAACCTCTATGTCCCTTCGTTCCCGAGCAAAGCCTTCTTTTATGCCTGCCGGAAAGTTATGGAATTCAACGAAAAGATGCCTTCGATCACCGTATTGATGTCGGTGACCTCAGCGTGCAGGTATAATTGCGAGCATTGCTACCAGAAGCTCGACAAAGGCAAAGACGCGGATATTGGCCTTTTGGTGGATGTTGCCCGCAAGCTCCAGGACATGGGCGTTGCCTTTTTCAATATCGAAGGAGGCGAGCCTTTCCTGCAATATGAAAGGCTCAGGGAACTCTGTGCCGCAATTGACGACCGTTCCGAGATCCTCATCAACTCCACCGGCGACGGGATGACCCTTGAACGCCTGCTGGAGCTGAAAAAGAATGGTAACCTGCTGGGCATCATGTTTTCGCTGCATACCTTTGATCCGGAGCGCCTGAATACTTTCATGAAGAGCCCGCATGCCTGGATCAACCTGCAGCGTGGAATCAGCCTATGTCATAAAGCCGGGATTGATGTGACTTTCAATTCCTGCATCAGCCGTGAGGATTATTATAACGGCACGTTTGAAAAGGTGATGGATGCGGCCAGGGAAGCGGGCGCTACCCTCATCCAGTTCATCAAGCCCAAGCCTGCCGGGGGTTGGCTCGAATCAGGCGCCCAGAAATTCAGCCAGGACGACCTCGACCATATCCGGCAAAAAATGATCGGTTACAACACGCTTGCCTCGTATCGCGATTATCCTGCCATTGCCGCCATGATCATCGATGAGGATAAAGATCATTTTGGTTGCACTGCAGGTGGAACGGACCGCTTTTACATTAATGCCAAAGGCGACGTCCAGCCTTGTGAATTCCTCAATATTTCATTCGGAAATATTGCAGATGAACAATTTGAGGTCATATACCAGCGGATGAGAAAAGTCTATGAAACGCCCGGCACCTGCTGGTTATGTGAAAAGCATGCCGCCAGGATCGCTGAAATCCTGCAATATTCCGGACAGGCTGTTCTTCCTTTATCCCCCGTACATTCTGCGGAAATTTATAATGAAGTTGTGGAAAGCCCTGTCCCTGATTTTTATGATAAAGTAGTTAAAATGTAAGCTTATGAGCACAAAGCCCGGAAATAAGAAATTTTCGTCCCAGGTCGTGTTTGCCAAGGCATATGTAAAATCGATGCGGCTTTATTATTCTTTTGTAACGGGGATTGCAGGATGGATCGGCGTTTCGTACTATGAATTCATCGCCACCACCGAAGGTCCGCGTGGTACCTCCGGCATGATCAAAACGATTGAGAGACCAACGCCTGATGACCAGAAAGTTATCATCCTCATCATCCTTTTCCTTGCCTGGGGAATCAACCAGATCATAAACGATTTCCTTGGCCAGAAGGAAGACCGGATAAACGCGCCCGACAGGCCCATGGTAAGCGGTGAACTGAATCCCCGCTGGGCGCTGGCATTATCTGTCAGCATGCTGACCGGAAGCCTCCTTATTACCTGGTTCTTCCTGCAGCCGATCGCCATATACCCTTTACTTATCGGGGTTATTCTCAATGTTTTGTATGAATATGCAAAAGGAAAGGGGATACTTGCCAATATACTTTTCGGCCTGATGATAAGCATGTGTGGCCTCTATGGCTTTTTTGCCTCTGGCCCCATGGAAACCTACTTCACCAGGAGCCGGATAAGCGCCCTGTTTTTCATCGCCCTGCTGAACGGTTTAATGACTTACTATACTTATTTTAAGGACTTTATAGGTGATAAAGCCGCAGGTAAATCAACTATCGTCGTGAAGTATGGGCTCGAAACTAACCGGTATATCGCCATCTTCGCTTCGTTTCTGCCATCCATCTTATTTATCATCGGATATTACGGCTTAGGTTCCTTTGAAATAGAGCTGAACAGGACCTTCGTCTTCGTTGGGATACTCACGGTTTTCCTGCAGATTTGGACGGGATATCTTTATTACAAAAATCCCAAAGGCGAGATGACTTACTATTCGCTGGTGACCAACTTCAGGGCTTGCACTTGTGGGCAGACGGCGATCATAGCCCTTTTCAACCCGGTCCTGGGACTGTTCCTGTTCCTGATCTGTTATGTCTTCGTGGGGTTCCTTTTCAATCTTCATACCAACATCAAAGCCTGATATGGAAAGTATTTTCGGGCCATATGACCACGGCAGCCTGCACCTGAAAAACAGGATCATTAAATCCGGAATTTATGAAGGCAGATGTGATGCTGACGGATTTCCGGGGCAGTCGTACTCCGACTTTTATGAAATACTTGCTAAAAGCGGTGTGGGTGGTCTGATCACAGGGTTTGCCTTCATTTCCCGCGAAGGCAGGGCAATGCAGCCGCGCCAGGCAGGTATCGATAACCCGGATAAGGTCATTCACTTCAGAAAAATGACGGATACAGTGCATCATCATAATTGCCCGGTCTTTTTACAAATTTCACATGCCGGGCGGCAAACATTGAAAAGATCAACCGGTTCCAGCTTACGGGGAGTCTCTTCCAGAAGATCTGTATATTTCAGGCAAAAGCCTGTACCGCTGGACGCATGGGAGGTTTATGAAAGGATTGAGCAATACGGACTTGCAGCTTTATATGCAAAAGAGGCCGGATTCGACGGCATCCAGCTTCATGCGGCCCATGGTTACCTGATTCACCAGTTCATACTTCCGGCCATTAATAACCGCAGGGATGAATTCGGGGTAAGCCGTACAACAGGCATTGGCACTGTTTTTCTTGAAAGGGTCATTAAAATGGTAAGGAGAAAATGCGGGAATGGTTTCCCGGTGCTGGTGAAGATTAGCGGAGATGTTGACCTTCAACCCGGCTTTACGCAGGAACACTTTGAAGAGCTTATTCGTTTTCTTGACAGGATGGAAGTATCGGCTATTGAGATCAGTTATGGAACGATGGACCATGCACTGAATATATTCCGGGGAGATATTCCGGAAAACTTGATCCTAAAGCAAAATCCCATATTAAAAAGCCGCAGCCGCTTGAAAAGGTTGGTCAACCGTACATTCATGCGGCAGTATTTTAAGAGAAAACTGAAGCCTTTTACCCCTGCCTACAACCTTGCTTATGCGGCTTCCGCTAAAATGCTTACGAGCATACCCATCATATCTGTTGGTGGTTTCAGGAATGGGGACGAGATCAGGGAAGCCATTTTAACCGGTAAAACAGATATTGTCGGGCTGGCCCGCCCGTTGATCTGTGAGCCCGACTTTACTGAGAAATTACGATTGAACGGATCTTATAAATCGAAATGCGTGAACTGCAACTACTGCTCTGTCATGTGTGATTCTGAAAATGAGACCCGATGTTATAAAAATTAATATGTCAAGTTATGGAACTCGCCAGTAAAATTCTTTCCATCATCAGTCAGGACACGAACTGTGGAAAGACGATCAGTCCGGGGGACCGTATCGTTGAGGACCTTAAGGTCGATTCCCTTGATAAGCTCATGATCATTCATGATATCGAGGATGAGTTTAATATTACTGTGGAAGATGATGAGCTGAGGCAGCTCAGGGTGGTGCAGGACATCATCGATGCCGTTGGACGGAAGGTATCATTATCCCACGCCTGATATTTACATTGATGGACCTGCGGCAATTTTACCGTGACCGGGTACTGGATGATACCGTGGCAAGGGAAGCCGGGTTTAATCCTTATTACCCTCTGATCCAGTCGTCGCTGGATGATCCCGTCATCATTGACGGAAAGCCGTATATAAATCTTGCATCAAACAATTACCTCGGACTTTCAAACGACAGCCGGCTGGCAGAGGCAGCAATGGAAGGGATCCGGCAGTATGGGGTTTCGATGTGCGCCACGCCGGTGGCATCGGGTTACAGTGAGCTGTTCCGCGATGCTGAAGATGCTTTATCCACCTTTACCGGCCTGGAGGCTTCGCTTATTTTCCCATCCTGCTACCAGGCCAACAACGGGCTTTTCAAAGCTATTGCCGGGCAGGGCGACCTGTTTGTTTTCGACCGTAATTCCCACTCCTCCCTGGTTGAAGGGATCAGGAGCAGCGGCTGTGCAAACCGGCCATTCCGCCATAATGACCTGGGGCATTTGAAAAGCATTTTAAAGCATTCTAAGGCATATTCGCAGGTCTTTGTAGTTACTGAATCTGTATTTTCAACTGAGGGTGCCATAGCACCCTTTGCTGAAATGTATTCGCTTTGCCTTCGTTCCGGGGCGGTACCTGTGGTGGATGATTCGCATGGCATAGGGGTTATAGGTAAAACAGGGAGAGGCATATTGGAACATTCAGGTATTTCAGCTTATGAAGGCATCTATACCGCTTCACTCGGTAAAGCGCTTGCTGTGAATGGTGGTGTGGTAAGCGGAAAAAGCACCTTGATCAACTACCTGAGATATTTCACCTCCCATCTCATTTATTCAACAGCCATAATGCCAGCCTCGTTGAAAGCGCTTATCAGGGTGCTCGGGATCATCGATAATGAATTTGCAGAGATTTCCCGTAAATTGTGGGACCACACCAACCGGCTCAAAGAAGCCCTTGAGAGCTCAGGTTTTGTGCTGACTAAAAGCGAATCGCCAATTAATTCAATCTCCCCGGGGAATTCGGTAGAAACACTTAAAATGGCCAGGCTTCTTTTTGAAAATGGCATACTTTCAACCCCGTTTATCTATCCTTCAGTCGCTGAAGATTGCGGAAGGATACGGTTGATAGCCGGGGCTAACCTCAATAGTTCCTCAATAGATAAAGCGATAAACATATTCAGGACCCTGAAAAATGAAGCCCGTTAAATACCTGCTCATTATGAATCCCCGGTCAAAGGGCGGCAAAGCTGCAAAGCGTTTTGATGCCATAACCAGGCTGATGACGGAAGCTGGGCTTGATTTTGAGAATGTTATTGCAGAGACCTACGGGCAGATCCGTACAGCGTCAGCCAAAGCCAATGAAGGAAAATATGATGTGATTGTCGCGGTTGGCGGCGATGGGACTATAAACGCAACGATGAACGGGTTCTTTGATAGCGCCACAGGTGTTGTTTCCGGGAAAATGTTCGGAGTAATTTATTCAGGGACCAGCCCTGATTTCTGTAAAAGCTATGGGGTGCCAACAGACCTTGCAGGGGCGGTTAATGCGCTAAAAATGCTGAAGGTCAGGGAAATCAGTATCGGATGCATTCAGTTTGCTGGGTCACCTGTTGGTGAAAATCTGGAAAAGAGGTATTTTTCATGCTGCGCCAGCATCGGGATCGGCGCTATGGTGGCTGAAAAGGCAAACCGGTACAGGAAATTTGCCGGTGATATCCCAGGTACCTTTGGAGCCATTTGTTCTTCTCTATTCACCTTTCATCCCTTCGGGATGAGAATCAGGGTTGGACCAGATGAAAGGGATATCCGGGGAGTAACCAATGTATTTGTCGGCAGGACAAAATACATTGCATCCGGTCTCAGGGTTAATGAAGCAATTGCTGACGATGACAGCAGGTTTTATATTTTAATTGTGAAGGACTTGAACCTGTGGAGGCTGCCCGGATTGCTGAAACAGTTGTATACAGGGAATCTTTCCGGTTCAGGTGTAATGGAAATCCTTTACAATGATATTATTAATATTGAAACGGAAAATCATACCCGGGTAGAATTCGACGGTGACGCAGCGGGGTTTACCCCCTGCAGCATTTATGCAGCTCCTTCCACCATCCGTCTGATCACTCACTGATATTTTGTTAACACATTGTTAATTAATTAGCATCCGCGCCCTGGATTCTTATCTTTGTTTAGACCCATTATAAATAAGGTAAAACAAATCAAAAGACATACAAATGGAAACCAATAGAACCTACCCCAGGGGGCTGAGAAACATAATCATTTTCAGCCTTTTTTTTACATTTAATTTTTATAGCCTGCATGCCCAGCAGGATTGTTCGGACAGCCAATTCATGGGACAGGGTTATACCACGTCCATCGATACCGTTGCCGATAACGGGGATGGGAGTTTTACCATTGTGCTGATAGTTGAAAATGACGGCTGCCCGGGACCGGCATGCAAGAAGCTCAACCATTACTCCGTTGAAGCCGATCCGGGGACCTATTCCAATATTTCAGTCCAGCAATTAACCGGTGATTTTACCTTCGCCAGTATCAATTACGGACCTGACCTGGGGGGCGATCCGTTCCAGGGGTTCAGGATCAGCAACGCCAACGGAATGGGAAACGGCCAGGCAGCTTCATTTTCCATCACTTACACCCTTACCGGGGGGCTGCAGGACCAGCAGGTGCTTGCCAAAGCCGGGAGCGATAACCTGATTGTCGCCTTCACAGCAAATGATTTCCAGGCTGTCCTGGATTGTGAAAACGAGAACATCTTTCCTTATTATGCCGCCCCGGACGGCGGTAAAGTCTACGACCTGATTGGTTCGGAGCTGACTTCACTGTATAACACCTATCTTGCCACCGGCACTTACATTTCGGATGATATTTTCCAGGTCGTCGGAGCCAGTGTTTCGGTTGAGATCCTCACCCAACCTGCTCAGTATGCGGCTGCCCTTGCCCTGCTGATCCAACCTGAATACGGCCTGACATCGTTTACCGGTGACCCGGATGATCATACGATCAACGGGCTTTTCCCGATACTGAACCTGTTATCCCTCAACGCCCTTCCCACATTGCTCGTACAGGTCAGCCCGGTATATACGGCGCTTGGAAACAGCGGCATTGTTACATCACAGGGTGATACATCTTTACGGACCTACCTGTCGCGAACCGCATTTGATGTGAACGGCGAAGGCATCAAGATCGGTGTGCTTTCTGACAGTTACAATACCCAGCTTGGCGACCCGGCCAGTGACGATGTCCTGAGAGGGGACCTGCCCGGAACCACCAATCCCGATAATTCCATCCCTGTGGATGTATTGCTTGATTATCCTTACGGGACGCGTTCTGATGAAGGACGGGCTATGCTCCAGATCCTTCACGATGTCGCCCCCGGCGCTGAACTGGCTTTCCGTACCGGCTTCCTCGGGGCTACCGATTTCTCCCTGGGTATCCATGAGCTGGAACAGGCGGGCTGTGATATTATCGTCGAGGACATCACTTACATTTCTGAGTCATTTTTCCGTGACGGCATTGTTGCAAAAGCCGTCGATGAAGTTACTGCCCTCGGTGTGACCTATTTTTCAGCCGCAGGGAATTTCGGTACAAAGTCTTATGAGAGTGTTTTTTATCCTTCCGCAGCCCCGCCTGATATCATCGGCGAGGCCCATAATTTTGCAGGTTCAGTAGGGGATACCGACATCTACCAGAGTATTTCCCTAACTCCTGGAAATTATACCGTTGTGTTGCAATGGGATGACGGCACGGCAGGGAATTTAACCAATTCCGACTTCGATATTTATCTTTCAAAAGAAAATGGCACCACGCTTTTCGGCTTTAACAGGGTTAATACCGGTGGTTTACCGATAGAAGTCCTCCCGTTCACCGTTATAGGCGTTAACGCCCAAACCAATTTCCTGATCACCAGGGCTGCGGGCACCGGATCGGCCACTTTAAAATACATCATTTTCAGGGGCGATATCCTGATCAATGAATACGCCACTGCAGGGGCTTCCACCCTTGTAGGGCAGGCCAATGCAGCTGGCGCTATCGCTGTGGGCGCCGTTCTTTACAGTAACACCCCGGAATATGGTGTAGACCCGCCCACCGTGGCTTCATTTTCATCACGAGGAGGCACGCCCGTCAGCGGGGTGAACAGGTACAAGCCGGAGATTACGGCCCCCAACGGGGCTAATACCTCGGTTAACCTTGGAGGGGTGAACATCGACGGCGATGCTTTCCCGAATTTCTTCGGGACTTCAGCAGCTGCGCCGCATGCAGCCGGGGTTGCCGCATTGATCCAACATGCCAGGGAAAAATATTACGGCACCGGTCTGGCTCCTGCTGCGATCAAAAGCCTGCTGCAAAGCACTGCCATCGATATGTACACTTCGGGTTATGATGCCGCTTCAGGGGCCGGCTTTATCAATGCCGACGGCTCTTTGTCTTCATTGGCCAATCCCGCGCCTTACATCACCGGTATTTCGTATGATACCACCCTGACTCCCGGTGTCGACCCGATCGAAATTATTGTTTACGGACAGTATCTTACGGATGATGCGATCATATTTTTTAATGGGGATGCGCTGGAAAACGTGACTATCGTGCTTGGCGATACAGCCGTTTCATCAACCATACCTGTGTTCGACGACCGCTACCCGGCCATCCAGGTGTATAATCCGCCTATGGCAGGGACCAACGGCACTGATGGCGGTTACTCCAACCCGCTTTATTTCACAACCAAAGAAACAATCGTGGTCAGCATCGATGATAAATCGAAGAAATATGGGGAGGAAATCCCTGATTTTACCGCCGTTTATAATCTCGAAGGTGTGAATGGAACCTTACCTCTCGATTCAGCAGACCTCAGCCCGGAAGAGATTAGCCGGATCCAGGGCATTGCCTTTGAGACGGTTGCCACATCATTAAGTAATACAGGATTATGGGAAATTGAAGCAAGCGGCAGTGATCCGTTGAACCCGGAAAGCGGCCTGCCTGTAGTTGATCCTGTTGATCTTTCAATCCTGGAAAAATATAATATCGATTTTGAAAGCGGCCTGCTTTCTATAGAGAAGCTTGACCTGGTGATCACGCCTAAAGACACCACGTTTACTTATGGCGATGTCATCGGCGGATTTGAGTTTGATTATTATTTCAACAACGATACGGTAAATGGCGAATTCGGGTTCCAGATCAGTGATTCCGACAGCCTTGGCATTTTGTCGGCCCTGACGGTGAACCATGCCACGGCCCTGGTGAATGGTACAGGCTTAACGGTAGCGACTGCCCTGGTCAATGCCGGTATTGGCGCTACCGCGTTGGTTAATAAGAGTTTCATGATCTCAAATGCGACTTTTTCGAATTATGCAACGGCATTGGTCAACGGGACCATGATCACCGGGCCGTCGTTCGTTACGGCAACAGCCCTGGTGAATACGGTAACTTTCAGCGGAAGTTCGGCACTCGCGCCGGCTACAGCACTTGTTAATGGCGATGTCGTGGTGAATGGCTTCAGCACTTCGGGGGCAACTGCCCTCGTTAATGCCGGCACATTGATCAATTCTTTCGGGGGTGCGACAGCCCTGGTCAACACCAATACGATCAACGGGGCAAATAACAGCGATGCCATTGTAATCCTTGGAGGAGGGGATATAAGCATCCTCTCGGGCGATTCAACAGGTTATGTCGATTTGCAGGGGATGAACCTCATCACAGGAAATACGGTAGGACAGCATTATATCCTTCCGGGATCATTCGTTTCAAATAATTTCAACATATCTTATAATTTCGGCATCCTGAATATTGTTCCTGATACCGCCGCGGTAATCATTGACCCGGCCGGACTGGCCCAGGTTTATACCGGTACAGCGAAAACAGTGTCTGTATCAACTATTCCTGCGGGGCTGAATGTGACCGTGACTTACGACAGCCTTCCGGGGGGCCCGGTAAATGCCGGCTCTCACCTGGTACATGCCGTGGTTGTTGATCCCAATTATGTCGGTGAAGCAACAGCCACACTGGTTATCAGTCCTGTAACGGCTACTGTGACCGCAGAAAATGACTGGATCTATGATTATGATCCGCTGCCTCAATTCTCCGCCTCTTTCAGCGGATTTACCGGAGGTGATAATGAGTCGGTTGTCGACACGCTATATTTCACTGTAAGCCCGGTTTATACAGGTGCTGCAGGTACATACCAGATCATCCCGGTTGCGACGGCACTGAATTATATATTTTCGCCTGTCAACGGGATCCTGTATGTAAATCCAAACGGTCCAGGAACCAAACAGGTCAAGCCGAAGCTGGTTTGCGTGGAGCAACTTACTGTGCCTGACAGCTCAGGGTTCCTGTATATCGCCAATTATGCCTACGATAATGATAATGCAACGGATATTTTCATTCCAATAGGGGAGGATAATTATTTTTCCGGCCAGGCAAGCTACAATGCCATTAACCAGCCTGAAATATTTGAATCCGGTGGCGGTGAATTCACTGTTCCTTTCGATGGCAATAAGCTGATCTGGACTGTGAGGAGTTTCAAGAATAACGGGCAGAAAGGCTCGGTAGCGTCACAGGCCAGTTCCTCTTCCAATAAATGCAATAAATCTGAAGAAGCAGACGCACCTGTTATTCCGGATGAAAATACCGGTAAGGTGAATGTTTATCCGAATCCCACGAGCGGAAAGATCTTTATCGATTTGAATGGTGAAGAAGTTTCATCTGACAATGTGAGGATCTTCGATATCTATGGTAAATCCCAGTCACTACAGGTGCTTTCTTCATCCGACCGGCAGATTGAAATTGATTTTTCGTCCTTTGCAGCGGGTATTTATTTTGTGAGCATTACCAACAGCAATACAAATATCGTTTCAAGAATTATAAAGAAGTAGTTGGGGATATTTATCAGCTAAACGATTCTTCTTAAAAATTTAACCACAAAGGCTCACAAAGGACATCACGAAGGCGCGCGGAGGCATCAAATCAGCACTCAATTACTTTGCGTTCCTTCGTGATATCCTTTGTGAGCCTTTGTGGTTTATAAAAAGCATTCAGGCAATATATTTTTTTGTCAAAACTATTTCACAATTACGACCATCCCAACCTTAACCATGTTTTCGGCATTTTCTTCGAGTCCTTCTGGCCTGTATACTATCTTGTAAACATAACCGTCGCCCGGGCAGAGTTTCCCGTCATAAAAGCCGTCCCAGCCGATAGAGATATCTTTTGAAACAAACATCAATTCTCCCCAGCGGTCGAAGATCTCCATCCGGAAGAAGCTTACCGGGCAGCCCGTAACAGCTTTAAATGTGTCGTTCAGCCCGTCGCCGTCGGGAGTGAAAGCGTTGGGGATAAATATGCATTCCTCCGGCAGTTCATCGGTCAGCACGAGGATATAGACCGAATCAACACCGACGCAGCCGGCCATGGATACCAGTTCGACCCTGTACATGCCTTCCAGGCGGATCCTCAGGCTTTCCGAAGTTTCGCCGGTGTTCCAGAGGTATGAAGCCATTCCGGTCCCCGCTTCCAGTAAATAATCAAATGGCACTGTCAGTGTGTCGGTTCCATGGAATGCCGCCACCGGGTTCTCGCTGACAACCAGCCGGATGGTTTTCTGATCGGTGCATCCCATAGCATCAGTCACGAGCAAGGTGTAATCCCCTGCATCCGATTGTGTAAGCGCCGGAATGACCGGATCAATGGTGTCGGTATGGCCGTCGGGATAAGTCCAGCTGTAGCGTAACGGGGGATAGGTAGTGCTTGCCATGCCCAGGATTTTCACAGACTCACCTTCGCAGGCAGTTTTATTGGCTGCAAGCAGGATTTCCGGCGGGTTATAAATATCTACGTCATTGGCATAAAACTCAACCGGTATTGGCGTTCCATCCTGCGTCCTGAAATAGCTCTCCGTCGCACCGGTGTACCAGTCGAGCTGTCCCTGCCCGGTCTGCGTGGGTGTAAATACCAGCTCGACGACCGTTTCCTTCTGCATGAAGGTTAGCGGGGCAGTATCCTGCCATTGCAGTGTGATCACCCCGGCGACCTGGTCGATCCAGCCGGTCAGTTTATTGGCCAGTTGCGGATGGATGTTAACATAACCTTCGCACAACAGGTAATCGACATTATAGCTGAGCTTCAACTGGAACTCGGCCACGGAATGAAATTCGTCGACTTCTACCGGAACGATGGCCGCATTACCCATGCAATGGCCACCGGGAGTTGTAATAGCTTCGAGCGGTGTCAGGAAAATGTTATTTATCTGGATGAAGAAGGATGTATCGCAGCCATTTTCGTCCTGTACGATGCAGGGATAGGTTCCGGCAGACAGGTTCTCAAATAAGCCGTTGTTGGTCTGCCAGCTTGCGCCGTTATTGATGGAGTAGAACAGTTGTGGGGTATTTCCGGTTGCGATAATCTCTATGGCCCCGTTCTGCAGTCCGTCAGTCTCACCGGTTACTATGGTTCCCAGTACCTGCGGGCCGGGTGTATCTTCCAGCACGACAGGATTGCCGGTATAGACGGCTTCACATCCGTTATTATCACGTACCCTGATGTTATAATTGCCTGCCTGGAGGTTGTCAAATGTATTGAGAGCCGAATAGTTCAGGCCATTGTTAATTGAATAAAGAAGGCCTGAGCCGGATGGGGAATTTGCAATGATAAGCAATTGCCCTTCAGCTTCTCCGCAATACGTGTTTGTAATGATGACCTGGGTGACCAGGGGTTGCGCGTTAACAACAAACTCTATTACAGTTTCCACAGCGCATTGCCCCGTATCCGGCGTAAAGGTGTGGATAAATGTTCCCGGTTCGTCGGTTGTGGTTATTGGCGGGTTCCATGTACCTGTGATACTGTTTAAAGAAGTATCGGGCAAAGAAGGTGCCGTGCTGTACTGGCAAAGCGGGGCAATTGGTTCGAATGCCGGTGTGACTTCAGGAATGACAGTCACATCAAGGCTTGTTTCAATTCCGCACTGGCCGAGGCCAGGAGTAAAGGTGAAGGTGAAAGTTCCCGGGATGTCGGTACTGATTGCCGGGGGGTACCAGGTACCGGTAATGCCATTCAATGAAGTGCCGGGAAGTACAATGGGCGTACTGTTCTGGCACAGCGGGCCGACCGGGTCAAATACCGGTGCGATCTCAGTCACTACAGAGATATCTATACTTGTTCCTATTGCGCATTGTGACGGGTCGCCAGGTGTAAAGATATAGGTTGAAGTTCCGGGTGTACCGGTACTGATCGTCGCGGGCATCCAGGTACCGGTGATCCCGTTGATCGAGGTATCCGGCAGGGCAGGTGGCGTGCTGTACTGGCATAACGGGCCTATCGTATCGAATACTGGCAAGATCTCGGAAACTACTACGACCGCAATAGAAAGCGGCAGAACGCAAGGGATCGTATCAACCGGGGTAAAGGTATAGGTGAGGGTTCCCGTTACTCCCGTGGTGATTACCGGCGGGTACCAGCTTCCCGGGATGCCGTTGAGCGAAGTATCCGGCAGGACAGGCGGCGTGCTGAACTGGCACAACTGGCCTATCGGTTCAAATTCCGGGGTAAGCTCAGGCATGACGATAATATCCATCGTAATAACCGCTCCGCACTGGTCAGAACCAGGTGTAAAGGTATAGGTGAAGAGACCCGGAGTATCCGTGCTTATCCATGCCGGATCCCAGGTCCCGGTAATGCCGTTGAGGGAAATGCCCGGCAGGGCAGGGGCTGCACTGTACTGGCAAAGCGGGCCGACCGGATCGAATTCTGGAATGACCTGGGGCAGGACTGTTATCTCGATAGTTGTGTCAATACCGCACTGGTCAGGATAAGGGGTAAAGACAAATGTGAAAGTTCCAGGTACATCGGTATCAGGTATTGGTGGCACCCAGGTACCTGCGATACCATTGGTGGAAGTACCAGGAAGAGGTACAGGTGTGCTGTACTGGCACAATGGGCCGATTGGATCAAAAAGCGGGTTGATCTCAGTTACTACAGCAATATCCATAGTGGTTTCCAATGCGCACTGAGAAGGATCACCGGGGGTAAAGGTATAGGTGAAATTGCCAGGCACCCCGGTGCTGATGGTCGGTGGTACCCAGGTCCCTGTTATGCCTTCCAGGGAAGTGTCGGGCAATGCAGGCGGTGTGCTGAATATGCAAAGCGGACCGATAGGTTCAAACTGCGGTATGATGCCATTGGTGATTGTTATCAGAATGGTAGTATCAATACCGCATTGGGCCGGATCATCCGGACTGAAGATATATGGGAACGTGCCCAGGAAATCGGTATTTATTATTGGTGGTACCCAGTTTCCTGTCATTCCCTGGAGTGAGGTATCGGGCAATGCAGGCGGTGTGCTGTACTGGCAAAGCGGGCCGATAGGCTCAAACAACGGGACGATCTCATAGACAATGGACAGTTCTAAGGTGGAAACTGAAGGTTCGCAGCCTCCATCTTCAAGAATCCCGTAACCGGTCAAAGTCAGGGTGACGGTTTCGGCCAGGATGTCGTTTGCGCCGGGCGTGTAAGTAGCATTCAGGTATGTGCTGTCATCAAAGGTACCGTCGCCGCTGGTTTGCCACAATAAGGAACTGTAGTTTGCGGCCGTTGCATAAATTAGCTTGTAATATCTGCCAACGCAGACCAGGTCGTCAGGCCCGGCATCAACATCGGGTTGCCCGGTTATAATCACCTGCCCGTAAACTGCTTCTGCATCACAGCCATTAAGGGCATGTTGTGTGCAAACAAGCTCATAGACACCTGCCGGGTAATTCCAGTACATTTCCAGGGTATCAGCGTCGGAAGGCAGTGTTACCACCGGGCCGCTGGGCGGGGTAAGGATCCAGGAATAGGTTGACCCTGCTTCACCGTCGACACGATAATGGCGGACTGCCCCTGAGCAGACACTGTCGAGCACAGGGACCTGTGCAGCCATGCGCCCTGCGAGCAGCAGTAAGATCAATAATCCTATATTTCTGAATCTTTTCATCATTTAGTATACAAATTTACGCGTCAATATCGATAGATTGGTGATGTAACGGGTTTAGTTTTAACAATTAAGGTGACCGGGGCGCCTGGTGTATCATTGGTCACATACGGGTTACTCACCGAAGTGATCCAGTACTCGTAAGAGCCTGGAACCGCCGGTGTCGGGATCAGCGGGAATACATACGGGCTGGAGCTAACATTCTCAGTCCATGTGCTTATCCCGTCAGTGAAGGTCACCAGCCATGGCCCAGGCCCACCGGTGATCTCAATGGTCATCCAAGCGGTATCTCCTGAGCATACAGGTTCGGGTTCCAGTAAAGTGGCATAAGAATAGCACCCCACAACCTCTATTCTTCCTATTTTGATGTTGTTTGTGCACGAATCGGACGCCGTCACTTTGATGAAATAGGTTCCCGGGACAAGGCACATGACTTCCACACTGTCACCGGCATTCACACCGCCAACGAAGTATGCATCCGACGGCGGACAGTTGCCCGGGTCAGTGGCGAAATTGATATTGGTTACATCGTTGTAGAGCTCCCAGTAGTACGTGTTGCCCGGGACATCCTCAACAACCCAAATACTGGTCTGGCCGACACATACGGTATCACCCTGGGCCCTGGCTTGTGCCATGGCCAGCATTGCAGGTATAAATACCAGCAACAGGCGTAATATCGTATGTGACAGACGGTTCACTTGCGTAGTCTTTAGTCTTTAGTCATTAGTCATTAGTCATTAGTCATTGGTCAATTATTAATTCAACATTCAACATTCAACATTACCTTCAGGTGTTACGCTTGTCCGTCCGTTTTACGCCGTCCGGACAAGCTTCACCTGACTTAACTATTATTTTATCATCCATTATTTCATATTTTCCACCAAAGGCTTCCCTTCTGCATTATCTTGAGTTTCTTTATTTTACAACTATGAAAGAGCATTTTATTTCAGAATTGATATTCGTTCACGATCGGGCATACTTCTCCCATGTGGCCTGTTTTCGGCAAGCCTGTCAGGAGGAATCTCGAATCTGTCTTTATGCCTGTCCTGTGCGATATACGGGTAAACTGAACAGGTAAGGCTTATCCAGTCCCTGGCAAATCGGGTTCCGGGTTCCGGGTTCCGGGTTCCAATGTTCCTGGGTTCCAAATTCCAGGTTCTAAATTCCATCCGCCAGCTGGCGGACCAAATTCCAGGTTCCAAATTACTGACTGCTGACTGCTGACTGCTCACTGCCGACAGGCGATAGCAGACTGAGGCCTGCTGACT
>CAYJNJ010000077.1:21266-23785 GCA_964371595.1 uncultured Bacteroidales bacterium
ACATTTTCTATTTTCTATTTTCGAGTTCTCAGTTCTTATTCCAGATTGCTTATTCCATACTGCCGACTGCTGACTGCCGACTGTCCAACTGTCCAACTGTCCAACTGAACCTGTTGGCGGGCGCCCGCGGCATTGCCCGTCATGGTTTATTATTTTAAGCTGTATCATCACATGGCATTTAATTTTAGTTAGTAACCATGATTTTAAAATGTCATCACAATGAGTCCCAGGCTAAACCCGGTCTACACTTTCGCATAGCACGCAGCATGCCTTCCTTTTTGAAAGACATGGCCGGTAAGCTCATTATTTAAGCCTCCAGGTTGTTAAGGGGCAACTGGTAAGAAGTCATCAGGTGCTGGAGTTTCGGTAACAGTAGGACGTGCAAGCAATGTTTGAGTCGATAAGTCTTCGAAATCTGCAACCGTACAATCCGCATTTACTACATCCGGGTCACCTTCAGCATTTTCAGCATTTACTGCCAGTGTAAAATCAGTATTTAGAAGCCCTTCGTAATTATTATTGTTTACTGTTGCCAGAATAAATATGGAAACACCGATGCTTGTATTGGTCTCATCAGTAACTACTGCGGCTGTGGATACTACTGGACCATTTCCTAAACCTGTGCCTAAACTGGTGCTACCAGCAGTGGCTGGAGTATATCCCCATGCAAGATCTGCAGTTTGAGGAGCTACAAGATCAGCAATACTAAAAGATACAGTTGCGGATTCACTGAAGTTTGCCAGAACGACTTCAAACAAGAGTTGGTTGTCGCCGAAATCGTAGATCACATTATTACCAGCTGCATTATAAGTAGCTTCAGCAATTTGTGATGCGCATGTGTCAATTGTAACCCCATAGGCCACAGTATCATAAGTACTGTACATATTCCTGATATCAACAGTAAAACCATTCATAGGGTTGATCTTTAAAACCTTAAGATTGTTGGAACATCCTGTTGCAGGAGCATCATACTGAACAACCACAAAAGTTGGGATTGTTTCTGCTGCCGCAAGAGTTGCACTTGACCATGTGATGTCAACATTGTCAGTCAGAGTAGTTGTTCCGTAACTGGCACTTGTTGCAAGAAGGTCAGTTCCGGCAGGTGTGGTTGTAGGTGAAAGTAACATTGTAGAAATGTTATTTGCGCCTCCGCTTATAAAATTCTGATTAGTAGTTGCCCACCATTGAAAATTACCTCCTGTAGGATTAACAATGGCCTGGTAATTATAGGATTTGCCGGCTATTGGGGCAAGTGAGCTGTCTGCACACCCCGTAAGAGGTATAGGATAAGAGTTGTGATCGGCGCTTTGGCCCATTACATAAGTGCTTGATATTGTAGCAAGCAGAATGATTAAAAAAATTGACTTTTTCATAGTTGTAAATTTTAAGATTAAATGAATACTTGTTTTTTTCTTTTGCCAAAGGGTAAGCCCTGGCGGAATTTGTGATTTAATGTTTGATAAAATTTTCATTGATAATTGTTGTTAGAATTTGACTTCTTTTTTTGGGTCCGTAAAAACCCGGTTTTGTTCCATAGGCATTCGTTTTAAGCGTTAGTACTCATTAATTACATTGGGTCTTGGGTTTATAGTGATATTTACAGAAACAGGATCAGAGAGATTGCCCTGGCAATCCACTAAAACATAAGTTATGGTATGCACTGCAGCCGTGTAGTCCGTGTTGCCCCACAGAGTTATCGGGCCATAGAGCGATGGCTGCCCGATGCCGCTTACCGGTGGATAACTGTTACTGAAGATGATGGTCCACAGGATGGTGATATCCTCCTCATCACAGCAGTTATCAGAAATATTGGTGATATCCAGCTCGGTCGTGCCATCGAGAATATACCAGTCGGGCCTGTCAGGAGTAATATCGGTATCGGGCATAGGCTGAAAGTTCCAACTGGCAGTGTCTATATTCTGGACGCAGAACCCTACCGGTTCCGGAGCAGTGAAATCCGGAGGTTCGGCATCAACGACGTTTATGACCTGGTAGCAGGTATCGGCCCCGGAAATATTGGTCGCAATCCAGGTGATCGTTGTTTCGCCTGCATTAAAAGTAAATGGATCAGGTATGATTGGCCCTGTGCCGGATGCTGTCGTTGCCCCGGTCATCGTCCAGGTGTAAATGATGGGTTCCGAGCCTGAAATCAATACAGGGAAACCGGGGCTTAAAGCCGCAGTACAAAGGCCATCCCCGGTATTTGACGATATAGTATCGGGACATGATATTTCCGGGGGTTCGTATGGATTAACTATTACAATGAACTGGCAATTATTTGAATTGCCGCATTCATCCGTAACTGTGTAGGTTATCAAAGTTGTGCCTGTATTGAAAAGGAAAGGAACCGGAATGATACCTGTACCTGAACCGGTTGTTGCCCCGGTCATGGTCCAGGTGATGCTTATATCTTCAAAAGCAGTGCAATTATCGGAATACACCGGGGGATCAAGTGAGACAGTTGCATACGTTTCGCCCATGTCGGCGATGACTTCCACAGAATCGGGGCAGGTAATCAC
>CAYJNJ010000078.1:0-23618 GCA_964371595.1 uncultured Bacteroidales bacterium
AGGATGAAATCTCCATCGCCTTTCACCTTCAGATGGGCATTGATACCAGCCATGCTCCCCTGTGCGGCGGCCTCCTCATAACCTGTAGTGCCGTTTATCTGCCCGGCGAAATAAAGGTTCCTGACCAGCTTGGTTTCGAGCGTATAATTTAACTGTACGGGAGGAAAATAGTCATACTCAATGGCATAACCGGGTCGGAAAATGCGCGCATTTTCAAAACCCTCAATTTTCCTGAGCGCTGCAAACTGGACATGGTCGGGAAGGGAAGAAGAAAATCCGTTTATATAATACTCTACGGTATCCCAGCCTTCCGGTTCAACAAATAACTGGTGGCTGTCCTTTCCGGCGAACCTGTTGATCTTATCTTCAATCGACGGGCAATACCGGGGGCCTATACCCTCAATTCTCCCGCTGAACATGGGCGACTCACTGAAGCCGGTCTTCAGCACCTCATGCACGGTTTTGCTGGTATAAGCAATGTAGCAGCTTCTTTGCTGTTTTAAAGGAGTCGTATCCGAAAAGGAGAATTTTCCCGGGTTTTCATCGCCCTTTTGCTCTTCAAGCTTTGAGAAATCAATTGATCTGCCATCCACCCTGACCGGTGTGCCGGTTTTCATCCTGTCCGACTCAAATCCAAGTCCGACAAGGCATTCGGTAAGTCCTTTTGATGCTTTTTCCCCGATCCTGCCACCACCAAATTGCTTAAGGCCGATGTGAATAATGCCGTTAAGGAAAGTTCCGTTAGTCAGTACTACGGCTTTCCCCGGGATATTATGGCCCATACCCGTTGTGACACCTTTCACCTGGCCGTTTTCAACAATAACACCGGTGACCATATCCTGCCAGAAATCAATGTTAGGCGTATTTTCCAGCATTTTTCGCCATTCCAGTGAAAAAAGCATGCGGTCGCTTTGCGCCCTGGGGCTCCACATAGCGGGACCTTTCGACATATTCAGCATCCTGAACTGGATCATAGTCCTGTCGGTGACTATACCTGAATATCCTCCGAGGGCATCAATTTCCCTTACGATCTGTCCTTTTGCAATGCCTCCCATCGCAGGATTGCACGACATCTGTGCCATATTGGCCATGTTCATCGTAACCAGCAATACGGAAGAACCAAGATTTGCCGCTGCGGCAGCTGCTTCGCAGCCTGCATGACCGGCACCTACTACGATTATATCGTATTCTTTAAACATCGATCGTGTAAATGGAAAAATTCAGAACTTGTTCCACGTGGAACACACCATGATTATTGCGACAAAGATAGGTAAAATTCCTCCTTTGCCCGCATCGCTTCCTTTTCCACGGCTGTCTTGTCCTTGTAACCCATCAGGTGAAGGACGCCGTGAACCATCAGGCGGTTTAGTTCGTTGGTAAGCGTAACTTTGAATTCTTTTGCGTTTTCCTTTGCCCTGTCGAGGCTGATATAAATGTCGCCGGTGAGTTCACCTTCCTTCTCTGCAAGGTCAAAAGTTATGATGTCGGTTAAAGTAAAATGACGGAGGTATTCCGTATTTAGCTGGACCAGGATATTATCACTGGTAAAAATATAATTTAAAATTCCAATTGTAAAGCCCTCATTATCAACGGTTTTCATGATCCACTCCCGGATTTGGCGCTTATGTTTCAGGTTGTAGCTAACCTCTTCCAGGAAAAAATATATTTTAGGGTCATTACTCATTTTTCAGTATAATCAGGTATTCATTTGCTGAAACACCCGGAAAAAATCGCGCATAAGGGTAGCCCTTCGTTCCATAATACTCTCGTCAATACCATTAATTCTGAATAACATTTCAATCATCCTGCCATTGTTTTTAAATATAACCTTGTCGGCAAGCTTGTGGATAAGGAACATGCCATTCTTCTCAGGTTCGGCATCAATACCCCTGAAATTTCCTTCATGGGAAAAAGGTTTGAAATCAAAGCCATCACCCTCATCGGCTACCTTTATCCAGAGTCCCTCTTTACTGCTTTCAGCCCAAATTTTTACCTGCTTTCCGGCTATCGACCTGTTCCCGTGGACTATGGCATTCTTGACAGCTTCCGAAGTGGCCATGATCATATTGCTGAAATAATTATTGTACAAGAGGTATTCATCACTGAGTTCTTCTACAAACTGCTCTACACGAAACATTTCCTGGAGCGAAGATCCTATTTTTAACTCTTTCCGCTTATTCATCTCTCATCGTAACTCAAAATGGTAGAAATACTGATTTACCTTTTCCTTATAGTATGGCTTTAGATCTGGTGGTACTGTCCTTAATAATTCAATTTCTTTATCCTGTAACTTATTATACTCCAAAAAGTCCTCAGGGTTTCTATTGTTTATATCTTTTCCTTCCCTCGACTCTCTTTTTTCTTCCTGCTCTCTTTTCAGCTCCGCTTTCTCATGTTTTAACAACCTGGTTTCTATTTCTTTAAGCCTTTCGATAGTTTGTTGCGTAATAATTTTATTGACCAGCTCCGTTTCCGTTGTTTCCATCTGGTCCATCATTTCTTTTATTTCTTTGCTGTTTCCCATGCCCTGTTCTTTCATCTGGTCCTGGTACTGGTCCATCATCCGGCGGATTGCTTCCTGCTGGGCTGCCATTCTTGCAAAACCTTCACTCTGCGCCGCATTCCGGCTGTCTTTTGATTTCGATGGCGCGGTGCCTTCTTCCTTCATCTTCTGTATCTGCTGGTTGAGCTGCTGCTGCATCTCCCTCATGCTCTTGGCTGAAGCGGCCCCTTTTCCCGGCTTGGGGCTTCCCTTGCTGCACTGGCCTGAACACTGCATCTGCATGGCATTCATCATCTGTTCCAGGGTTTCCGACAATAACAACGCCAGGTCGTTAATGGAAGTCATGACGAACTGCTGGTTCTCACCGGCAGGGCCTTTCCGGCGTTCCGTAAGGTTTTCCAGGGCATTTTCGACATGATGGTTAATATCCTGGATCTCGCGGGTTATGAAAGGCTCAATCATTTGCTGGCGCTTGCTCAGTGCCCAGAGGGAATCTTCAACCATTACCAGGTCATCCTTGACCCTGTTCTGGTCCTCGATCACCCGCGGAAATTGCGGATCGATCACGGAAGTCTCAACAGTGCGCCTGATCAGTTCTTCCTGGTCAAACGACAATTGCAGCAGGTTTTCAAGGATATCCCTCAACGTTTCAATACTTTCTCCCAGCTCTTCCGAATACATATCGCTCTGCATCTGCTCCATCTGGTCTGCAAGCGATTTCATACCCTTTGCAGCGCCACGCTGTGGAGGGGAAGCTTTCGACGGTTTCCCCTGCTGGAGCTGGTCCGACCCTTCCTCCATCTGCTCCTGGATCTGCTGCTCTGCCGGGTCTGTCTTTTCCAGGGGCTGTGGCTCTTCCAGCTCACTGTTCTTCTTCTGCAAGGCATCAAGATCCTCGCGCATCTTTTTAAATTCCTCGTTCAGCTTATCCTGTTCCTTTTTCAGCTCATCCGCATCGGCATTCTTTTCTTCACTTTTAGCTGCAAGTTCATCCTGCTTCTCCGAAAGATCATTCAGCTTATCGATAGCCTCCTGCAATTCCTTTTCGAACTCAAGCTGCTTGAATAATTCGAGGTTGCGGTCAAGTTGCTTTTCGAGATCTTTATTATCCTTTTGCATCTGCTCAAGCATCTCGTTCACTTTATCTTTATCAACTTCTTCCAGGAGCTTCTGCATCTCTTCGAAAAGCTTTTTCATCTCCTCTGTCATGATCTCATCGAACAATTCCTCAAGCCTTTCCTGTTTTCTGACCAGCTCTTCGTCGATTTCCTTATATTCCTGTTCCTGTAATGATTTGATCTCGTTTTCTTTCTGGATCCTTTCCACCTGTTCCTGCAGCATTTTCTGGTCGTCAAGCAAATCCTGTATCTGCTGTTTCTCCTGCCAGCCAATGCTCTCCTTATCGATCAATTTCCTGTTAAGCTCTTCGGCTTTTTTCTGAAGGTCTTTCGCCTGCTTTATGCTTTTTTCAAGCTCATCGGTGATCTTTGCATTCTGCTCTTCCGTTTTCTCTTCAATTTCCTCCAGTGTCGGGGCACGGAATATCATCGGCTGCGACCGTGTCACCTTACTTCCATTCACCCCGTCATTATCCCACACTTCAAAATGATAAACGATCTGTTCACCAGCTTCAATCTCAATAGAATCGAGCTCAAAGAAATGGAAAAACTGCTGCTGGTTGCTCATATGGCTTACCGGTAACTCAACGATCATTTCAGCAGCATCTTCATTCCCTGTCAATCCTTCACTGTCGGTTTTATAATTGAAGGTCAGCTTGCTGAAACCATAATCATCCCTGATAAGGCCTTTGAAATATATTCTTTTGTCGAGGATCGAATCCCTGACCTGGTCAACAGTAATGCTGGGGTAATTATCCGGGATAACGCTTACAGTATAAGTAATTGAATCGGAGTTGCGGAGAAACTCATTGGCTGAGATCACCGCATAGGTATTGCTTTTCAATGCCCTGTCGGAGTAACTGAAGGTGTTCGTCGACTCATTGGCCAGTTCCCTGAGGTCTTCTCCCCAGCGGAAGAAAATTTTCCGGGTATCCCGTGTAAAGAACCTCCATTTCATCGTTGTTCCGAGGGGTATGATCATATCCCCGGTATTATCCAGGGTTTCATCAGTTTTGCCCGTGTACGAAGGATAATCCAGCTCCACTTCAAAACCGAGGACGATAGGTTTCGGGAAGACCTTCAGTTCAAACTGCTCAGAACGGAATATATCGTTGGTTATGTTGAAGCGCTTGGTTTCCCTGACATTCATGAATTTATACTGGAAATTGACCGGGCTTTTCTTCTCCATCCTGTACTGTATCCCGTTCATGTCGAGGTATAGGTCGGATGGCAGCTCCTCCCCGGTAGCTTTGATCTCCAGGGTATAGTCCTCCTGCTGGAAAGTTTCCAGTTTTTCATTCAAAATGCTGATGGTGAAAGGGGCCGGGGGAACATAAACTGTCTGGTACCTGAGCAGCCTTTCTGAAGGTTCCGTGATCACCTGCGGAGAAAAAATAAGAATGGAAACCACGATGACCAGCGGCGGGATGGCATATTTCAGGTAGCCAAGGTTCTTTTTAATATCGATGGCCAGGGTGAAGGGGACGGGACGGAGCTTATTGATCTTCTGGTCGATGCTGGCCCCGATAAGGTCGGCAGGTAAACCTGGATTATTCTGCCCCTGCAATGCTTTAAGCTGTAAGGTATTCAGCAGCTTGTCGCTGATCTCCGGGAAATGGGTCCCGATAATAGAAGCGGCTTCCTCATGGCTTATCATTTTCCCGATGCGCAGTAATTTTAACAGGGGCACCAGGATGAGCCACCAGAGTATGGCCAGGTTAAGACCGATAAAAGAGTAAAAAATTACCGCCCTTGTCCCCGGATTGAATCTTGCGAAAAACTCGGTAAGCGTGATCAGCAGGAAGAATACCGTGAGCAGGGCAGTAAAAAAGATCATACCCCTGACCAGCCGGTTCCTGTAGAACTTCCGGATGAACTCGTCGAGTTTCCTGATCAGTATTGAATAATTATCTGTTTGCATGATTCCTCGCAGCCGTGTGGCCTGGCATCTCCAACGAAACAAAACAATTAAATATTATCTTTGTTCTTCGTTTTGACAAAGTTAGTCATGTTTTCACCTTTTCGGAGCATTACCTGATATTTTCTGACATGAAACCATTCTTATTTACTCTTACCCTCTCATTATCGGCTTTATTTTCCCTTGGCCAGTACAATATTCCCGACATGAAGGGCGAACTTTACTGCAATCATGCAAAGGCCGCAGAAAACCAGGCACGGTATTATTACTCACCATTGGCTATTGATCCCCTGCTTGAAAAATACGATGTTTCGTTTTACTTCCTCGACCTCGAGGTGGTTAGCACAAGCGTTTTTATCTCCGGCAATGTTACCATCCAGGCCGAGGTGACGTTTTCGACACTGGATACCTTCGCTTTCGAGCTCTATTCCGGAATGGTCATTGATTCCATTCTTATTAACGGCAACCCGAAAGATTTTATCCGTTCCGGAGACATCACCAAAGTCGCTGTCGGAACGCCCATACCTCAGGGAAACACTATTGCCGCAAGGATCTATTATCACGGGAATCCCCCTACAGGCGGGTTCTTTTCGGGTGTAACCACAGATTATTCGTCAGAATACCAGGAAAATGTAACCTGGAGCCTTTCAGAGCCTTATGCGGCAAAGGATTGGTGGCCGGTAAAACAGGACCTGACCGATAAAGCCGATTCAGTATGGGTATTCCTGACCACAAACGCTGAAAACATGGCAGGCTCAGAAGGCTTGCTGACAGCGGTTACCCCGATGCCCGGCGGAACAGTCCGTTATGAATGGAAGAGCAATTATCCCATCGATTATTACCTGATCTCTTTTGCTGTAGCAGATTACCAGGAGTACAACATTTATGCACACCCCGAAGGCACTGATGATTCGGTACTGATCCAGAATTTTATTTATGACCATCCCAATTGCCTTCCGGATAACCAGGGTGGAATCGATAATACGGCAACCTTTATCGAACTGTATTCCGAATTATTCGGTCTTTATCCCTTTATTGAGGAAAAATACGGCCATTGCCTGACTGAACTGGGTGGAGGAATGGAGCACCAGACCATGACCACGCTTGGCGGGTTCAGCTTCGGCCTGGTAGCGCATGAACTGGGGCATATGTGGTTCGGGGATAATATCACCTGTGCCACCTGGAGCGATATCTGGATCAATGAAGGTTTTGCCACCTACACGGATTACCTGGCCCATTCATTTATAGCCGGCCCGTACTATGATTCTTTATGGCTCAAGATCAGGCACGACCAGGTAAAGGCCCAGCCGGGCGGAAGCGTTTATGTCCCGCCGGAACTGCTTGGCGATATCTGGCGTATTTTCGACGGCAGGTTGTCGTACAGCAAAGGGGCATTACTGCTTCATATGATCCGGTTTGAATTACAGGATGACGACATGTTCTTCAATGTTTTACAAACTTATGGAGAAGAGTATGGCGATTCCACCGCCACCGGGGATGACTTCAGGGAATTGTTGGAATCTGTGTCTGGTAAAGACTTTACCGATTTCTTCAACCAGTGGTATTATGGTGAAGGTTACCCGGTTTATGATATCGTATGGCAACAGGACGATGAAAACCTTGTCATCACTTCGACACAGAGTACCTCGACCAATATTACCACGCTTTTTAAGATGCTTGTTCCCTACCATCTTAATTTCAGCGATGGAAGCGATATGACCTTGCTTTTGTTCCAGGATGCCAATGTAAATACTTACATTATCCCCCAGGCAAAGCCCATTGATTTTATTGACCTTGATCCGGAGCAATGGATACTCCACAGGCTGAACAGCCTTTCCGTAGGGGTGGAGGAGAAGGAAAGCCCTGTGCATTTCACCATCGGCCCCAACCCGGCACAAGAGGATTTCTCATTATTTCTCACACATCCGTCCCATAAGAAATTCATTGTTTCCATCGTTGATTTAACAGGAAGAGAAGTATATGAAGATGAGATCGTGACCGGGTCCCGGCGGTTCGATATCAGCGGTATCCCTGCGGGTATTTATTTTGTTTCTGTTACGGATGGAAAAGAGAATTTGATTAAAAAACTGATCGTAGAATAAGGATTTCAAATGCAGGTTAGAGTAAGATTTGCACCCAGTCCGACAGGACCTTTACACATTGGGGGGGTGCGCACAGCGTTATACAATTATTTATTTGCCCGTCATAATGGCGGGAAAATGATACTCAGGATAGAAGATACTGACCAGAACCGTTATGTCCCAGGGGCTGAGAAATATATCATCGATTCGCTTGCCTGGACCGGTATCATGTTCGATGAGGGTGTCCATGTCGGCGGGCCTTTTGCACCTTACCGGCAATCGGACCGTAAGGAAACCTACCGGCAATATGCCGACGAGCTGATCAGTAACGGCCATGCCTATTACGCTTTTGATACGGCTGAAGAGCTTGATGCGAAACGGAAGGAAGCCGAAAAGGACAAGCGGGTTTTTACTTATGATGCCTCTGTAAGAAAAGGAATGAAGAATTCACTATCCCTTACTGATGCAGAAACGCAGGAAAGGTTGAAATCCGGCGCACATTTCGTGATCCGTTTCCTGGTGCCTGAAAATGAAGTCCTCGTGTTCCATGACCTGATCCGTGGGGAAATGACCGTAAACACCAACACCCTCGACGATAAGGTGCTCTTCAAATCGGATGGCATGCCCACCTATCACCTGGCCAACATTGTGGATGACCGGCTGATGGAAATTTCGCATGTGATCAGGGGGGAGGAGTGGCTGCCTTCGCTGCCGCTGCATCTCCTGCTATACCGTAGCTTTGGCTGGCAACCGCCGCTCTTTGCCCATCTTCCGCTGATCCTGAAGCCGGAAGGCTCGGGCAAGCTCAGCAAGCGCGACGGTGACCGCCTGGGGTTCCCCGTATTTCCGCTGGAGTGGAAGGATCCGTTCACCAACGAAGTTTCATCCGGCTACCGCGAAACCGGATATTTTCCGGAAACAGTGGTAAATATGCTCGCTTTGCTCGGCTGGAACCCTGGCACCGAGCAGGAAGTCTTTACCATGGACGAGCTTATCGAAGCATTTTCCATAGAGCGCGTAGGCAAGTCGGGTTCCCGTTTTGATCCAGGCAAGATCAAATGGTTCAATCATCATTACCTGGTTACGAAACCCATTGCAGAACTGACTTCGCTTTTTTCTGCAATACTTAAAAATAAAGGGATTGAGGCTGATGAAGACTTTATCGACAGGATCGTTGAACAGGTGAAGGACCGTTCCGATTTTGTCAGCGATTTCTGGAACCAGTCCTATTTCTTTTTCGAGGCCCCGCAATCGTATGATACCGACAATGTTGAGAAGAAATGGAAGGAAGAGACACCGGGCCTTTTAAGGGCTTTTGCGGATGTCATTCCCAAACTGAAAGATTTCAGTGCTGAGAATATAAAAGCCCTTGCCATGGCATTCGTCCAGGAAAAAGGCACGGGCCTTGGCCAGTTGATGAATCCGCTCCGGCTTTGCCTTGTGGGCGGCAGTTTCGGGCCCGACCTCGCGCTGATCTGCGAAATGCTGGGCAAGGAAGAAGTAATTTCGAGGATAAAGCTTGCGCTGGAAACCCTACAGAAACAGGGCTTCATTTCAAAATATTAATCCGATGGGAACGATATCAATCGAAGGAATGGAATTTTTTGCTTATCATGGCCACTTCCACGAGGAGCAGATCATAGGCACCCGGTTTATTATTGATCTGTTTATGGATACTGACACCAGGGAAGCCGAAGCAAGCGACACCCTTTCGAAAACGGTAAATTACCAGCTTGTGTACGGACTGGTGGCAGAAGAGATGAAAGTAAAATCGAAGCTGCTGGAGCATGTTGCCCGGCGCATACTCGACAGGTTAAGCAGTGAATTCCCGCAGATAACTGCCCTGCGGATCAAGATCTCGAAGATGAACCCGCCGGTGGGGGGGAAGGTGGAGAGGGTGAGCGTGGAGTTGAGGGGACGGGAAGACGGGAAGACGGGAAGACGAGAGGACGGGGGGAATGATATACGAAGGAAAATGACTAATGACTAATGACTAATGACTAATGACTAATGACTAATGACCAATGACCAATGACCACGACCCATCGGTTTGCCCGCGCTGCGGCAAGGAGTTCCACTGCAGCAAATCCGGCAAGTGCTGGTGTTATGAGGTATATTTGCCGCTTGACAAGCTGGAAGAGATTGAAAATACCTATGACAGCTGTCTTTGCCCTTCCTGTTTGAGGGAATTTGCCGGATCACCCAAACCGGTTGACGGAAAGTTCAACAGGGATCAGTTCATTTATTCTAAAAAGCAAAAACCAGGACAATAAAAAACTCTGTGAAACTTCGTAGGCAAAGAGATTCCGGCTTGCGCCGGAATGACGGACCCTCCGGGTTAAACAGAAAAAGCGGCGCGGCATGAATGTGGGTCCTTCACTTTGTTCAGGATGACATTTGCCGCGCCGCTTTTTGGAATTCATTATTTTTTCCCTAACGAAGCTTCGAATTTTTCCCTGGTAACCTTTATTTTGATCGGGGCGATAGTCAGCTCGTCGATCAGGTTCTGGGCACCTGCATATTTGTCGATGATGAACAGGACATACCTGATATCGACGCAGATGGTCCTCTGCAGTTTCGGTTCGTAGGCGATATTACCGCTCATGGCTTCCCAGTTGCCATCGAAGGCAAGGCCGATAAGCTCACCGTTGCCGTTGATCACAGGGCTCCCGGAGTTGCCGCCGGTGATGTCGTTGGTGGTAAGGAACCCGACAACCAGGTCATTACCGCTGCCATAAGGACCGAAATCCTTCTTTGCATATAATTCCTTCAGCTTTGCAGGAACGATGAATTCTTCGTTAGTAGGATCTTCTTTATCCATGACTCCACTGAGATGAGTAGTGTAATCATAATAAACCGCATCGGCGCCTTTGTAATCCTGGACGGAACCGTAGGTTAAACGCATGGTCGAATTGGCATCCGGGTAGAAGGCCTTTTCAGGGTTCATCTCCATAAGTCCTGCCATAAAGAGTCTCTCATTTTTACCAATTTCCGTGTTAGCCGCCCTGTATTCACCCGACATGGTCATCATAACTCCCATGAACTCGTTGCTTAACAGGTAGGCCGGGTCTTTTGAGATCGTTTTAAAGCTGGGCTTGTCGAGGAAAGCATTGGTTTTAGCTTCGGTGCTGAAAATTGATTTCTCGAAAAAGTCAGCCGCCATGGCCTGGAAATCACCCTTGTATTTTTCCACCATCTTTTTAAAGCCATCCGGCTGATTTTCAACGGGCATTTCTTTCGAATAGATCTCCATCATCCTGGCAAACACTTTCTGGTCGGTGGAGGTGTTATAGTCTTTAAAATGCTCCTTGGAAGCGGCCCTTAGCTCTTCGACGGTTGTTCCGATTGCCCCTGTCTCATCTTTGCTTTCAAGATAGCCGGCCAGTGCGCCAAAATTCTGAGCAAAGCCCAGGATTTCCGGGGAATTGGCACCGAGGGCGGCAAGGATGAACGGTTCAAATTTCGACCCTATCGCGGCATATCCTGTTTCGAGGTTTTTGAGAACATCGCCGTATTTTGCCTTACGCGCCGGATCCAGGTTCATCCATTTGATGAATTCTGCCTCAATTTGCTCTTTCTGGCCCTTTACATCCAGTTTTTGCAATCCTTTTAACTCCCCGAGATAAAACTTCCATCCGTTCGCTGTGGAGGCGTATTTCGAGGCATACTTGATTCCTACTTCACGGTCGGCGCTCATATCTTCCTTCCAAATCTCCAGTTGCTCACCAAGGAGCCTTACGATATTGGGATCAAAATACTTGATCTGGAACTCAACGCCGTAGGAGCAGAGATAACGGTCGGTGCTGCCGGGATATCCCCATATCATAGCGAAATCGCCCTTTTCAACGCCATTAATGCTGACGGGAAGGTGATATTTGGGTTTCAGCGGTACATTTTCCTTTGCATAATCTGCCGGGCTGCCATCAGGAGCGGTATAAACGCGAAGGATGCTGAAATCGCCGGTATGCCTTGGCCACATCCAGTTATCGGTATCACCGCCGAACTTTCCGATGGATGAAGGCGGGGCGCCTACGAGACGGACATCACGGTGCACTTCGTAAACGAAGAGGTAAAATTCATTCCCGTTAAAGAAGCTGGTGACGTTGACATGATATTTCTTGTCAGGATCGGCGGCTTTTTTAAGCCTGCCGCTGATCTCCTTCACTTTGGCAGACCTGTCGGCAGCCGACATTGTATCCGAAAGGAAAGGAACGATCGAATCGGTCACATCTTCCATCCTGACAAAGAAGGTAGCGGTAAGCCCTTCGTTGGAAAGTTCCTCCTCCTTGCTCATCGCCCAGAACCCGTCGGTCAGGTAATCATGCTCGATGGAGCTATGCTTCTGGATCAGGTCATAACTGCAATGATGGTTAGTGAAAAGAAGCCCCTGGTCGGAAACAACTTCTGCGGTGCAGAAGAAACCGGATGGAGTAGCGCTGTTGCTAAGCCCCACGATGGCGTCTTTCATGCTTGAGTGGTTGATGCTGTAGATCTCCTCTGCGGTGAGATGGAGCCCCATCTTCTGCATATCCACATAATTCAGCCTTTCCACGAAGATCGGCAGCCACATTCCTTCATCTGCCCTGACAGAAGAGCCGAACAGCAGGATAAAGAGGGTAAAGAGTAGAGTTATACGTTTCATTGTTAAACTGTTAAATTGTTAGACTGTTAAATTGTTCCAGGGTTCCAGAGTTCCAGAGTTATTTTCGAATGAACTCTCCCCCTTAATCCCCCTCCCTTCAAGAAGGGAGGGGGCCTGGGGGTGGGTTTATTAAATTATAGGCCAAGTGTTGTTTTTCCTTTCTCAAACACTACATCCACAGGTATTCCTGACGAATTGATCCGGTCCAGGTCGGTTTGCAGGAAGGGTTTTACGATCCCTTCGGTTTCGACCCAGTTTTTAGCGGCGTCATAATCGCCGTCACCCTGGATATAGACTATTTTCTGCACCAGCTTTTCCATAGCGGCTTTGGATTTTTCGAAATCCACGGTATAGGTCCCTTCTTCATTACGGGTAAAAGCCCCTTCTTCCTGGAAGAAATTAAAGCGCATCATGTTTGATTTGCCGTGGGCGCTGGCGGCCCCGAAGCGTGAAGAACGGAATGTGCCGGCAAAGAAGGTCACATAATTGTCCATGACTTCTCCTTCGGTAAGTTCTCCCATCTCATAGAGTTTTGTGACAAGGTACAGGCCCATGATATCGGCTTTGCCTTCTTCTATGGAAGAGTACATTTCTTTCAATGCCGTCCTGGCCGGGCCTTTGCCGTTGATGGTATTTTTCACGCCCATGGCGTGGGCTACTTCATGGAACATGGTGTTTTCGAAGAAGGCGTTAAAGGTGACATGCTTGCGCTGTGCGGGGTCGATAAGAAGATCGGCTATGGGCACCATGATCTTATCGAATTTGGCCTGCATGGCGTTTTTAAGCTGCAGTTTGCGGGAGCCGCTCTTCAGTTGCACCTCCTCATCATTGGGAAGGTTAATGGCGATAGTTTTGCTGCCGGCATTGCAATCGCCGGCGTAATAAACCACATCATAGGCATTCAGGTCGGCGTCGGAGCCGGGGATCTCGGTTTTATACTCATCCTTCACCGGGAGGCCGCGCTGCAGGTCGGGCAGCATGGCAGCATACTTCACCAGGCGGGCGCTCCAGACCGGGTCCTTGATCAGGATATAGCTTTCAAAGGCTGCTTTGTAGCCAAACAGGGCATCTTCATAGTTTTCGATCGGCCCGACCACGAAATCAATATTGGAATTCCTCATCTCCATCCAGGCAAAATCGCTGGGCTGGTAGTTGCTGGTCAATAGCGCATCGGCACGCAGTTCCAGGTATTTCTTCAGCCCGGCATCTTCTGCCAGTGCCGCAGCCTGTTTTAAAAGCTCAGAAGCTTTTTTGAGCTGGGTTTCATAAGCCTGGTGGTACCAGATGGTCCGCAGCGTGCCATCGGCATTGCGGCGAATGATCGTGTAGAGGCTCCCTTTGTTGGGATCATTATAAGCCTCGAATTCTTCTTTGGTCATATCGACCGGGTAGAAATTGGCCCCTTCGGGTTTGGCCCCGATGCCGGAGATAAATGAATTATTGCCGTCGAGCCGGTCCCATGGTCCGTAATTGACGATGGCGAACTTCCTTGTCGTTTCATCCTGTATCCTGGCGAGGAAGGCGTCTTTCGGGCCCATTGCCTGCATCCAGAACAGCTCATCCATAATATCCGCCACATCGAAGAGAATTGCAAGGATCTGCTTTTCTTTCACTGATAAATGGCTGATGTCGGAAGTAAGTTTAAACGGGGCAAACGTGCCGAGGCGCTGGGCTACATGATCGGCAGATGCCGGGGTGAGCGCCTGCTGTCCCGCGACAGTTCCGGGGAATTCTGTTTCCATCTGGGATTCAGTTTTAGGTACCTGCTGACAGGAGATGATGAACATCATCATCACAATAAAAGCCGGGAATAATTTCTTGTTAAGCATGGTCTTGATTATTAGGAATTTTAAGCGGCGAATGTACTTAAAATCTGCTCATGATAGCATCTCAGAAGCGATTTTTAAGCCCCATAACCTTACCTCAGGGAACCACTCGGCTTTTTAATTTTATCCTCCATTGTCAGACCGGATTTCACTTCAACATTTATCCCGTCGGAAAGGCCTGTTTTTATATATCTTTTCTCGAATTGCTGAGGAGCCGTTTCCACTTCCACGTAGGAAGAATCGCCTTCAAACTGCAGGATGCTTTCCGGGATGGCCATAACGCTGTCCGTGCGGTCGAGCACTACCTTTGCGTTGGCGCTGTAACCGGCACGGATGAACTGGTCTTCTTTCAGGCTCACATTAGCCTTGATCTCAAACTGGATTTCACCGTTTTCCTCCAGCCCTTTCGGGGAGATATGTTCAAGAACAGCGTCAAAGGAAGCATCATCGATTGCCCCTACAGTTAAGATCAACGGCATGCCTTCGCTGATCTTGCCGACTTCGGTCTCGTCGATCTTGCCTTCGAAGATCATATCTCCCATATCGGCAACAGATGCGATCGTGGTGCCATCATTGAACGTATTGCTTTCGATCACGGAAAAGCCTATTTCCACCGGCACATCGAGTACCATCCCTTCGGCAGTCGATTTCACGATGGTGTTGGTAACCGATCCAGCCTTTTTTGTCTGCCCTTCCTTGATCAGTTCCAGGTTATTTTCTGCGGCTTCCACCTCTTCGACCGCATTTTTATAAGCCAGTTCAAAGCCTTCAAAATCTGATTTTGCAGTGACCCCCTGTTCGAAAAGGTCGAGCTGGCGGTCATACTGCCTCTTTGAATCTTCAAAGCTGATCTTTGCACGGTTCAGGCGGGATTGTGCATTATTAAGGCTGACCATATCGGGGATGATCTTGATCCTTGCGATGAGGTCGCCTTTTTTTATCATATCACCGGCTTCAACATAAAGCTCTTCCACGATACCGGAAACCTGGGGCTTGATCATGATCTCTTTCCTTGGAACCACCGAACCTGTTGCCACCGTACTTTTAATGATCTCCGTTTTAATTGCCGTTGTGGTTTCAAATTCAACAGGTTTTGCCTGCGATTTCTGGAAAAGGAAATAAATCGTGTAAACGAAAATCGATACTACGATAACCCCTGCCAGTATTTTCAATGCACGTTTCATATTTGTATTATTTGCTAATTTTTGATGTTAATATCGATATCATTCATCCCGTAATGCGTCGATGGGTTTGATGGCAATTGCACGCCTTGCCGGGATCAGGCCGGCGAAAATGCCGGAAATTACTAAAATCCCGAGCGACAGCATCGCCATGTTAAAATCAATTTCAGGGTTGCGGAACATATCGGATTCTGCACCGCTGGTCCTTATCAGATAATCCACTCCTTCTATAAGCCCTACGCCCAGCACAAGGCCGACATAGCCGGCGAGGGTAGTCAGGAATACTGATTCGATAATGATCTGGCTGATGATGGAAGAAGGCGGAGCGCCGATGGCACGCTGGATCCCGATTTCTTTTGTCCTCTCCTTGACAACGATCAGCATGATATTACTCACACCGACCACCCCTGCAAACAGTGTCCCGGAACCCACGATCCACACAAGGATCGTAATGCCCGTAAAAAGACTGTTGAATTTATTGAATTCGTTTTCCATATTCCAGGAGCCTATGGCCCTTTCGTCGTCAGGGTGGATATGATGCCTGGACTGGAGATAATCCTTTGTTTTCTGTTCTGCTTCAGATGCCAGTATGCCCTTTTTAGCCGTAATAGAATACCAGCCGATGATATCACCGTAATTATAAGTTTGCTGCAATGTATTCAGCGGCATGTGGATGGTTTTTTCATCTTCCTCCGCCTGGAACCCCCTTTGTTTGGATTTTATGACCCCCACGACCTTGAAATAAACGCCCTGGATCTGCAGATATTCGCCGATAGGGTCCTCGTCTTTCTTAAACATTTCCTGGTAAACCCTGTCACCAATTACCACCACTTTCCGTTGCTCGTCCAGGTCCATTTTATTGATGAGCCTTCCCCGGGTAACATTCACCGGCATAATGTCGAAAACTTCCGGGGTATCCCCGACAACATTGAAAGAACCGGTCCGTTCACCACGGATAATATTGTTGCTGGTTCCCCTGTAACCGCCGGCCTGCAGCCTCGGTGCCACCTTGTCGACTTCGGGGATGTTTAGCTTGATCGCTTCCGTATCGTCATTCCTGAAATTATAGAAGCGGCCGCGCTGGAAGCCTTTATAAGGCATAGTCGTGCGCTGTGTCCACATGAAAAAGCTGTTGGTAGCCATGTTGCCGAAACCTTCAAGCGCACTGTTGCGAAGGCCGTTCCCGGAACCCATCATGACCACCAGGAGGAAAATACCCCAGAATACCCCAAACGCGGTAAAGAAGGTCCGGAGCTTGTTCTTTTTAAGAACAGTCACGATCTCCTGCCATTTGTCGTAATCAAGGATACTCATATCTTGTATAATTAATTTTTTAAAAAAGGCAGGGGGATAAAATAGCATCCCTCAAAGACCCCCTGCCTACGCAAGCATTAACCATTCTGCTGCTATATCATTGTTGGACGCCATAAATGGCATCCATATACTTATCTTCATTCATAACGGAGTGCTTCGATCGGCTGGATTGCCGCGGCTTTTCGTGCCGGAACAAATCCTGCCAGCATCCCGCTGACGATCATTACTGCCGTTGCACCAAGGGCAGTCGCTATATCAACTTCGGGATTTTTAAAGAACGTATCCGAATTCTCAAAGACCGGTGCAATAAGTTCCAGCAGGCCCACCCCCATGACAAGGCCGATGTAACCGGCAAAAGAGGTGATCAGCACCGACTCGAGCAGGATAAGGCTTACAACCGACCAGGGGGTTGCCCCCAGGGCTTTCCGGATGCCAATTTCCTGCGTCCTTTCTTTGACAACGATCATCATGATATTGCTGACCCCTACCACGCCGGCAATGATAGTCCCAATGCCAATGATCCAGATAAAGAGCCGGATAGAGGCGAACAGGCTCATCAGCTTTTTGTATTCTTCCAGGTTATTCCAAACGAAAACCGCACGCTGGTCTTCGGGGTCAAATTTATGCTTCTGGGCAAGGGTCTGACGGACTTCATCGGCCATGGACCTGCTTTCTTCCACGCTGATATCCTGGGTTACAACGCTGATCGTAAAGATTTTGTTTCCAAAATTAAAGACACGCTGCGCCGTTGAGAGCGGAACATAAACCCGCTGCATATCCCTGTCGCCCCCGGCATCTTTAAAAACGCCCGTGACCTTGAACGGTACCCCGCTGACCTGGACATACTTCCCGATGGGATCTTCACCTTTGAAAAGGGCATCCTTCACCGGGACACCAATCACGACGACTTTCCTGAAATCATTGATATCATCATCATTAATAAACCTTCCCTCTGTTATATCAAGTGTTTCATAATACCCATAACCCGGGTGACAGGCAATAATATCGAAATTGCCGTATTCTTTATTGTAAGATATCGTGTTATCCCGCCATACACTCAGCCGGCCGGAGATTCTGTCGATGTAAGGGATATCCTGTTTTATGAGATCATAATCCTCGTTGGTAAACTGGATGTTCCGGCCCGTTTTCATCCCTTTGTAAGCGGTGCTTGTCTGACCGGGATTGATCCAGAGCGTATTTGCCGCATCGCCTTCAAAAGCTTTCTTGACGCCATTTTCAAGGCCATAACCGGAACCAAGCAGGATAATAAGCATGAAGATACCCCAGGCCACACTGAACCCTGTCAGGAAGGTGCGCAACCTGTTTTTCTTCATCGTTTCGAAGATCTCCTGCCATTTATCCCAGTCGAAAATGCCCATAGTTCTCAAGCTTAGTTAACCGGTTCCAGGTAATGCTGTTTGTTCTTGCCATTAACCTCTGTCCGGTCGATCAGGCCGTCCTTCAGGTGGATGATACGATCGGTCGAATGAGCGATATCATATTCATGCGTAACGATCAGGATGGTGATACCGGTCCGGTTGATCTCTTTCAGCAGGTCCATCATTTCAAGGGACGTCTTGGAATCAAGGGCGCCCGTAGGCTCATCGGCAAGGATGAGGCGGGGATTTGAAATGAGTGCCCTGGCGATGGCAATACGTTGTTTCTGCCCGCCCGAAAGCTCATTCGGCAAATGGTGCCACCATTCAGAAAGGCCCATCTTCTCCAGCATCTCCATAGCTATCTTGTTTCGCTTTTTCCTGCTGATTCCTTTGTAGTACAACGGCAGGGCGACATTTTCCATGGCGTTTTTAAAGGAAATCAGGTTGAACGACTGGAAAACGAAGCCGATCATTTCATTGCGCAGCTGGGCCGCCTTTTTTTCCGTCAGGTCCTGGATAGTCATCCCATCGAGAGTATATTCGCCTACATCATGAGTATCCAGGATACCGATAACATTCAGCAAGGTTGATTTCCCTGAGCCCGAAGAGCCCATGATAGAAACCAGCTCGCCCTTTTTAATATCAAGGTCGATACCTTTCAGTACATGCAGCGGGTTTTTGCCGATGCCGTAAGATTTATTGATGTTTTTCAGCCGGATAATGTAATCTTCCATCCTGGTTTACTTATTCAGTGTTATCGGGTTACCCATATAAAAATCGAGCACCGTGGTGGTATAGATGAACCGGTACTTCGCCTGGAGCAGGTCTGATTCAGCCTTTACCAGTTCTTTCTTGGTTTCGTTGTAGTCCACCGCTGTCAGCATCCCGACATCCAGTTTCTGCTGGGAATATTTGAATGCCTCCTGCTGCGCCTGCAGTTTCTTTTCAGACGCATTATAATTCTTCAATGCGGCCACTGCATCGGCGTAGGCCAGCTGGATGGTCTTATTGAGCTGGAGCTTTGTGTTTTGCAGGTTCAGGCTTGCATCTTCTTTCATAATGATTGCCTGGCTGATAGCAGTTTTTGCCTGCCAGCCATTGAAAATCGGGATCTGCAGCGACAATTGCAGGCTCTTGTTCTGGTTATCATTCAACTGGCTGTCGAAAGGAATGGTTGTATAGCCTGTCGGGGTATCATAGTCGGTGACGACAATCTGCGACGGATTGCCCTGCAGGTAGCCAATAGGCACGGTCGTTGTAGTGACCTGGCCATTATCCTGCTGTGCGGCGCCGGAATAACCGGTTGCCCAGGTGCCGTTGAAACTCAGTGTCGGACTAAGATAACCGCGGGCAATGGATATACCCTTTTCTGCACTTTGTACACGGTACTCGGCGCTTTTGATCTCAGGCCTGTTCATAATGGCGGTACTATAAACCTGCTGCGGGGTAAGGGTTATCTGCGGCGCTTCGACAGGTTTCAGCACCGGCACATCAATCCTGAAATTCATGCTTACCGGTAAGTCTATCAGCTGCTGCAGGGTAATCAGCGAGATTGCAAGCCTGTTCTCCGCTTCGATGACCAGGAGCTCTTCCGTGGCAGCCTGTGCTTCCATATTGAGCAGGTCGCCGCGGGCCAGTGTCCCGGCCTGGACCATTTTATCCATACGGGTTACCTGCTGCTTTGTCACTCCAAACTGTTCCCGTGCAACAGCCAGTAATTCCTGGTTGTAAAGAATGTCAAGATAATAACCCGCCACTGCAATGGAAATATCGTCCATCATCAGGTCAAGGTCATACTGTGAAGCGAGCCAGTCGAGCTTGCTCTGTGAAACGCTGTTCACCTGCTGCAGTCCCTGGAACAGGTTGAATTGGGTGCCCAGGTAAAAGTTGTTGGATTGGACGCGCGTGGTAGCGAATTCGTTGGTGTAGCGGTCTACGGTGTTACCCCAGTTGTAGCCATGGGTAGCGCCTGCATTCAGATTGGGCAGCATTCCCAGCTTGCTCTGCAGCAACTGGTCTTCCTGGCCCTGTACAAGAAGCAGCTGCTTCTTGATGTCGATGTTGTTTTCAAGAGCATAATTGATGCAATCTTCCAGAGTCCACTCTTTATTCTGAAGTGATAATGTATCCTGGGAGGATGCGGCCAGGACAGAGAACAGGAAAATTGTGAAAACCATCGTTTTCAATGCTTTTTTGAGGATGCTTTTTTGGTTAATGCTTTTTTCATTCATGGTTAAAAAAATTTAATCACTTTTTTTAAGTAACGCAGCTTTGCAGCGAAAAATATGCCATTATCATAAAAAACTGATTTATAATATCTTGAATTATAATGATAATCCCTGGTCCCGATCTCCCTGTTCAAAAGTTAACAGGTCATGTTCGTTAACGGACAATTACACTACAAAGATGCTTTGCTAATAGAAAGAAAATCAGGCTGAATCAACAGGTAAGCAGGAAGAATTTGCAAACGGTAATTTTACGGATGTTATTTCCCTTTCCGTATATCGTTAAACAGGGCTGCCGGATAAGATGTCCTTTTTCGCGACATCCTGAAAAAGCCTTCTTTAGCGGTTTTCACATCTTCAATCGTTACAAACGACTGGGGGCTATGCTCCTGGATAATACCAAGCACTTCTTTCAGGTCTTTTCTTTTGATGATGGTAAAAATCATTTTTAGCTTCCCGGTCATCCCTTCGATATCGACCAGTGAAGCGCCGAACTTATGTTCCCTGAGGTGGTCAATGAGGCTGGAAGTATCGGTTTTAGGCACGACCCTGATGAGCACCGTTCCGAGCGACATCTTTTCATCGAGGTAGATACCTAGGTAGTTACCGGTAGCAAATCCGAGGCCGTATGCAATGTAGCACAGGAAATTGTCAAGGTGCTGCATGATCTGGCCAATAGCCAAAAGCCAGATCACGACTTCGAAAAAACCAAGCAGGGGGGCATAAAATTTATACCCTTTCGCCACAAATATCAGCCTGAGTGTCCCGATGCTGACATCAAGAATTCGGGCAAAAAAGATCAGGAATGGCAGGATCACCCAGGTAAACAGGGGAGAATCGGTAAGAAATACTGTTTCCATATTCTTTTATAACTTTGTCTAAAACAATCAGTATAAGTATACTAAGGTCTTTCAATAAAATCCGGAAAAAACCGTTAGGAATATAAATATTTTTCCTGTGCAAATTTACTACAAGAAAAAGAGATGGAAGTGGTTATTATTCGGGATGGCAGTAATGATCATCACCGCTTCGCTGTGGTATACGAATATCCTTGTTAAAGAGATCGCTGAAGACGAGCGGATGAGCATCAATATCTGGGCGAATACCATCCAGAGTAAAGCCAGCCTGGTTAATTACACCAAGGAGTTTTTCGACCAGATCAAGGAAGAAGAGTACAAAAGGGCCATGCTGCTGGCTGAGGCATACCGTAATTTCCTTATTGAAGAATCATCACGGACCGTCGAATTTTACAGGCTGATGATGGAATTCAACACCACGATCCCGATCATTCTCACAGATTCCAGTGACCACATCATGATCTTTAAAAATGTGGATGAAAAAGAACTTGCCGGTATCACGGTTATGACCGACAGCCTGAAGAAAGAGTTTTCATCTTTTGAACCGATCAAGGTGCCGCTGGGGAATGAATTCCAGCTTTTATATTTCAAGGAATCCACAATATTTACAGAGCTCCGCAGGGTTTTAAACGACCTTGTGGAATCGTTCTTCTCCGAGGTTGTCGGCAGTTCGGCATCGGTACCGGTCATGATAACCGACAGTGCCGGCCTGCATGTTATCGAGTCGGGCAACATGGATAAGGAAAAGCTCAAAGATCCTGAATATGTGAAAGGCCTGGTCAGCAGTATGTCGTCGGAAAACGACCCGATTGAGATCATACTTCCTGATTATGGTAAAAGCTATATCTACTATATGAATTCCTCGCTGATGGAGCAGATCATGTACTATCCCTACATCATGCTGACCATTATCAGCGTATTCCTGATCATTTCCTACCTATTGTTCAGTACGGCCAGGAAATCGGAGCAAAACCTGGTCTGGATCGGCATGTCGAAGGAAACGGCGCACCAGTTAGGGACCCCGCTATCTTCCATCATGGCCTGGATTGAATTGCTGAAGATGAAAGGGGGAAACATGGAGGAACTCCAGGAGATCGAGAAAGATATCAAGCGCCTTGAAGATATCACCGACCGGTTCTCAAAGATCGGCTCAGCGGCTAAGCTGGAAGAGCAGAACCTTGTGGGGGTGCTTTATGAATCTGTGGCTTACCTCCAGCCACGGATCTCAAAAAAGGTCATTTTCAGTATCAACCTTGAAAGGGACAGGCAGGTTATTGTGCCGCTGAACAAACAGCTTTTCGAATGGGTGGTGGAGAATGTCTGCAAGAACGCAGTGGATGCCATGAGCGGCTCCGGCTCGATACAGATCAGCATCGAGGAGGTGAACCGCCATGTGAACATTGATTTTGAAGATACCGGCAAAGGGATGAACAAATCTCAGTTCAAGGCAATTTTCAAGCCCGGCTTTACCAGCAAAAAGCGCGGCTGGGGACTGGGGCTCTCGCTTTCAAAGCGGATCATTGCAGATTATCATAAAGGAAAAATCTTTGTGAGGTCTTCGATTGTTGACCGTGGTACCATCATCAGAATTGTTTTGAAGAAATAATCCTTTATTCATGGACGATTGAACATGGACGATGGACGATTGAACATTTTCATTTGACATTTTCATAGCACATTTTGATCATTAATATTTTTTTTCATCCTACCGGGTATTTTTAGTGCTTTTTCCTGATAAACAGGAAAAACACTGTTATGAATAAATTCGAATTAGAAAACCGACTGATTGACTTTTCAGTTAAAGTTGTTGAAAACCTCGACATTCTTGAAAAGAAAAGCGTTAACCTTCATTTAAAGGACCAGGTTATTCGGTCCTGTACCGCTTGTTCATTGAACTATGGCGAAGCACAAAGTGCTGAATCCCGAAAAGACTTTATTCACAAATTAGGAATTGTGATGAAGGAGTTAAGAGAAACTCAAATTAATCTTAAAATGTTGCAGCGACTAAATCCCGGAATTCAAAATGTGGCCTTCAATGAACTTCTTAAGGAAAATGATGAACTACTAGCAATTATGTTCAGAACCATCGAAACGGCAAGAAAAAACAGTTGAGTATAGACGATGGAACATGGACGAATAAACATTTAAATGACCAATGTCAAATGAAAATGTTCAATCGTCCATCGTCCATGTTCAATCGTCCATGAAGTTCGTCCATGTTCAATCGTCCATGAAAAGGAATGCAATCAGAAAGGAAACTCTTCTTTGTAGTCAACTTTCTCCTCGATCTTCACCTCTTTTGGCTTTTCTGCAACAAGATGCAATGGGTTCCCATCGACATAAATCGATTTGGGATCGGTGGGGCAGGCATATTCGCAGGCGCCGCAGCCAACACAGATGTTGTTGTTGACTTCCGGGATATTCAGCTTTTCCTTGTAAGGCACCATGTGGACGGCTTTGGTGGGGCAGTGCTCGGAGCAGGCGCCGCATATGGTATCCTTCGTGTAAACGATGCAATTCTCTTTGACAAAATAAGATTTACGTACATGGAGCGGATTTTGAGCTGATTTCGCA
>CAYJNJ010000079.1:0-23235 GCA_964371595.1 uncultured Bacteroidales bacterium
AGTTCTCGAGCGAGGTCCATTACCGCGACTTGAGGTTTGCAAAGGAGTTCATGGAGAAGTTGCCCAACCATGAGTACGGCATGTCTTCGTTGCTGCTTTATACTTTACGGACGATCAAGGCAAAAGAAGAAATTGAGATGATCGGTAAGGCCGTTGAAATAACAGGGAACGCTTTCCGGAGGATCCTGAAGTTCGTCAGGCCCGGGGTCACCGAATACCAGGTGGAAGCTGAGCTTACGCATGAATTCCTGTTCAGCGGCACGGCTGGATCGGCTTATCATCCTATTATCGCAACCGGCAAAAACGCCTGCACCCTGCATTATGTCGAAAACAGCATGGAATGCCGGGATGGTGAGCTGTTGCTGATGGATTTCGGGGCAGAGTACAATCATTATGCCGCCGACCTGACCCGCACCATCCCGGTTAACGGCAAATTCAGTGAGCGGCAGAAGGCCTGCTATAATGCCGTTTTGCGGGTGCTGCGCCACTCTTCACGGTTGCTGGTACCTGGCAATACCGTTGATAAAGTCAATAAGGAAGTTAACCTGCTGATGGAAGAAGAAATGATCGGCCTTGGCCTTTTCAGCAGGGAAGATGTGAAGAAGCAGGATCCCGACAGGCCACTGTACACAAAGTATTTCATGCACGGGGTGAGCCATTTCCTGGGCCTCGACGTGCACGATGTCGGCTCGAAGTTCGAGCCATTCCTGCCGGGCATGGTTTTCACCTTTGAGCCGGGGCTCTATATCCGTGAAGAAAAAATGGTGATCAGGATTGAGAACAATTATCTCATCACCGATGGAGCGCCGCTGGACCTGACGGCGGGGATACCGGTGGAGGTGGAAGAGATTGAGGGACTGATGAAATAACGAAAGAAAAAAGATATTCGAGATTCGAGATTCGAAGTTGTACCAGGGATAAAAGTTCGAATATCGAGTATCGAGTATCTTGCTTTCGTTATTTTTTTTTCTTCCGACCGGGTATTTTTTTCTTTTTTCCGGATAAACAAATAAAAAGCCATGAGAAAAGAAATGGAAAACCGGTTGATCAACTTTTCAGTTGTTCTTTATGAAATGTCAAAAGAGCTTGGAAACAGCTTTGCAGCTACACATTTAGCGAATCAAATTCTGAGATCTTCTACAAGCGCCGCACTTAATTTTGCTGAGGCGCAAGCTGCTGAGTCAAGGAAAGATTTTATCCATAAAACAAGTATTGTCTTAAAAGAACTGAGAGAAACCAACGTAAATCTCCACATCATTACAAGAATCAAAATCTGCAATAATGATGAAAAGGTATTTCGTGCCCTGAAAGAAAGCGAAGAACTCGTTTCGATCTTTTACAAATCTGTTGAAACAGCGAGAAAAAATAGCCTCGAACCGAAAAGGTGATGAGATAACGAAAGAAAAAGATATTCGAGATTCGAGATTCGAAGTTGTACCAGGGATAAAAGTTCGAATATCGAGTATCGAGTATCTTGCTTTCGTTATTTCAGTAAACTTCCCTATTTTTACCATCTTAATTTTAAATCTCATAACATGTTCGATTCAAAAGTCTACGCCAACCGCAGGAATAAGCTCCGCTCCCTCGTTTCATCAGGCCTGGTCCTTATGCCCGGAAACCCTGAAGCCGCCATGAATTATGCCGCCAACACCTATCATTACCGGCAGGACAGCAATTTCCTCTATTATTTCGGCCTGGATCACGACGGATTTGCCGGCGTGATCGATATCGACAATAACCGTGATATTATTTTCGGAAATGATGTGGATATGGACGACATCATCTGGATGGGGCCACAGCCAACTGTGAAAGACCAGGCTTTAAAAGCGGGCGTTGAAAACACAGAGCCCCTGTCGAAACTTGAGGCATATTTGAAGGATGCCCTGGCAAAAGGACGGAAGGTGCATATTGTAAAGCCATACCGCGGTGAGGTCTGGATGTGGCTCGAAAGCCTGCTGGGCGTGCATCATTCGCAGGTAAAGAATTTTATTTCCGAAGAGCTGATCCGTGGCATCGTGAGCATGCGGTCGGTTAAGGAAGATGTCGAGATCAAAGAACTGGAACGCGCAATTGATGTGGCTTACATCATGCACACCACCGGCATGAAAATGGCGAAGCAGGGGGTTATCGAGCAGGAGATCGCCGGAACGATCGAAGGAATTGCCCTCACTTACGGGGGCCCGGTTTCCTTCCCGGTTATCCTGAGCGTTGACGGACAGACATTACATAATCATTATCATGGCAATATAATGAAAGAAGGACGGATGCTTGTGATCGATGCCGGGTGCGAATCGGCCCTGCATTATGCCAGCGATATTACCCGCACTGTTCCTGTGGGCGGAAAGTTCAACCAGCGGCAGAAAGAGATCTATGAGATCGTTCTTAAAGCAAACACAGAAACCATCAAAGCCATTAAACCCGGCGTTTACTATAAAGAAGTCCATTTGCTTGCAGCAAGGACCATTGCATCAGGACTGAAAGACCTCGGCCTGATGAAAGGTGATATAGACGAAGCCGTCGCTGCGGGCGCGCATGCCCTGTTCTTCCCGCACGGACTGGGCCACATGCTCGGCCTGGATGTCCATGATATGGAAGGGCTCGGGGAAAATTTCGTAGGATATGATAGCAACGTCGCACGCAGCAACCAGTTCGGGCTGGCTTTCCTCCGCATGGCCCGCAAGCTCGAGCCGGGCTTTGTGATAACAGATGAGCCGGGATGCTACTTTATTCCTGCATTGATCGACCAGTGGCGCAAAGAAGGCAGGTTCACGGAGTTCATCAACTATGATAAAGCTGAAACCTACAAGGATTTCGGCGGGATCAGGATCGAAGACGATGTACTTGTAACTGCTGATGGTTACCGCGTTTTAGGCAAACCTATACCCAAAACGGTGGAAGAGGTTGAGAAACTGATGTCGTAGAATCTGACAGGTCATCTGCCTTAATTCCCTTCATCCTTCCGAATAAATTTCTTTACTACCTGAGCCTTTCCGGTTTGGAACCTGAGCAGGTATAATCCAGGTGCCAGGTCACCGGTATTTATCCACGTGTGCTGACCTGTTGAAATCAATCCGCTTTTCATTTGCCTGCCCAGCATATCATACACGAAATATTCCATCGGTTCAGGATTATCCTGTTTCGAAAAAGCTACATTTAACCCATTAATACAGGGATTTGGATAGAGTTCGATTTGAGGCTGGTCGGGTAAAATCTCACCGATTCCAAGAAAATCCTGGTAAAAATCCCGCACGTTGTGGATCCTGTCTTTCAGAAGGGCCAGGCTTGCCAGGTGATCGCCCGTGAAATCCCGGGCGAAAACAAGGGCATACTCAAGGTGGATGGTATCACCCGGTCCAATTTCATAAGGGCCTGATGTAACAAGCCCCCTTCTATCGCCCGGCCCGTAAGGCGAGTCATATTCAGTCCAGCCGGTTCCGGAAACCGGATCGCCCGTAAAAATATAGTTCACATCCTGTTCACCCCCGTAACCGTCGTCACCATAGGTAATATGGGTAGAATCCCTCCAGTAGCCCCTCAGATATTGATAGTACTCTTTAGCGCTTGACGGATCCAGCATTGCAGAGGGCACCCCGTAATTAAAAAAATAGCCAAAACCTGCCAGGTTATAATTTAGGGCGGTAATTGCCTGTGCGGGAGGGTGCTCTCCATATTCCCCTTCATCTCCATTTCCATCAACAGGCTCACCGTTATAGCAAATGGCTGATTGAAGCAGTGTGTCACAAAGCAGGAAATCATCCAGGTAATATCCAAGGTCGAAATCCAGGAACTGGCCTGCGTAAACATCGTGATAAGTGTGATCCGAGCGGTTGATGATCCGTTGATCGGCAAAAGTGGTATACTTCAGCGCCGAATCCTCCGGGGCATCGAAAGCATAGTAAAGTGTTTGGATTTCAACTCCCATTTTTTTGCCGCCAGTTTCAATGTGCGGCCCCCTGTCATCATTGTTTAGCACAAAAATTGCCTGGTCACCTTTAATGACAGGACAATCCCCCTTAAGCGGATCATACTTGTCATCACCGTCCTGGTCATAATAAGGCGCAAGGAAAAGCGACTGACCAAGGGAAGTATCACCGGTGCCCGGCCAAAGCTGAATATTTTCAACGGGTTCGTAACCAGCGTCATGCCAATGCTGCAAATGATAAGAAAGCTCCTCTTTTGACAGTTTCCATACCTTATGCCATTTTATATCCTGCTCTTCAGTGTAAGACAGGCTATCCATAACCGGCCCGCTATAAAAATCAGGACCACCGATGCGGTATCTTTCAGCGGCCAGGTGCAGGTTACCAAATTCATCCCTGCCGCCAATCCATAAGGCCTGGTTGAAAATGCTGGTTATGCCTGATCCTGCGGGCACTTCATATTTAACGTTATAAGCACCTTCGTACATATCCCAGTATTGCATACCATAAGCATTTATCCGGCAATTGACTTCGTTAATATCAAGATTGGCAAATCCATCATTCGCCACTTCAACATATACACTTGCCATATCAGAGATCAGGTTATTCTCCATGTCAAGGATATTATATTTTATAGTATCCACAGATGATTGGAATGGAGCGCCAAAGCCTGGCGTATAAAAAATAGAGCTGTCTGTTTTCACGATAGTACCAAAAATTGCGTCAAGGACCGTCCTGACTTTAAATGGATGTCCGTCAAAGGCAAAATCATTTTCGAGCACCATGATTTCAATGGTCTGCTGCACCCGGGCGGTAGCAAAATCATTTTCAGCCACAGGCTTTTTTTCTTCCTGGGAAAAGCCATTGTGACTATGTGTAATTGCGAAAATAAGCAGCACGTAAAATCCCGATTTCATGAATCGCATTTTTAGAATTTCACTATTTTATTAAGAATCTTTTCATCGCCATTTTCAATAATTATTAAATACAGCCCAGAAGTTAAGCGGTCCAGCCCTATCGCCTGATTTGCGGCTGATAATCTCCCGGATAACACCATAGCACCATCAATCCGGTAGACCTTGTAAACCGCATCTCTTGAAAGGGGGCCGTTAATTTTGATGAAAAGCATATCCCGGACCGGGTTCGGGGAACAGGAGAAGCCTTGATCAATTTCATCTATTCCGGCAAATGAAGTTGTATAAGTGAACGTCCAGCCGGAGAAATTATCACGGTCATCTGTATGAAAATGAACCAGTAATTCAGACACCGAAAAGGTAAACGCATCAGGAATATCATGGCCCGACAGCATGGCCAGTGTTAAATAAGGGTGGTCCGGATCAATGAATTTTAAATAATCATATGCCACTTCCAGGTCAAATTCTGAAAATGACACAGTGATCCTTTCACCATTTGGAACATCAATATTATAAAAACAATCCATGTTTTCAATGTAATTATTTGCCCCGCTGCCATCTGAAACCACAGCTTCCTGGAGATTAAATTTTATGGTATCTGCACAATATTCCGGTAATATATAATCCCAGCCCAGTTCCCAGCCCTGACCTGTATCATCCGGGTTTGTTTTAAAGTTAATGAAGATGGTATAACCGCCGGAAGCCATGAATCCCTGGGGGGCATTATTTTGGTGAAAGCTGTACAATAAAGGTGATAAATTATCCGCCCCGTCATAGATGAAAACCGTATCTCCCTGAGCAAGGTTAAAGCGGTTAAAATAAAATCTTACCCGGGCTACTGAATCAACGGCTGACAGGTAAGGGGAAATTATCCATTCACAGTCCGTATCATTCAAATAATTGAGATAACGGCTACCATCATCCAGGATGCCGGCGGGTTCAGTTAAAATTCCGGTGCCTGAACAGAATGGAAGATGATATCCATAATAGCTGGCCTGAAATCCATTTCCGCCGGTTTGACCATCCGACTCAAACGTGATAAAAAAGGAAGGCCCGGAAGAATTAAATGATGCAGGGAAATCAATACCGCTAAGCGTTGCTATCAAAGGGGCCCCTTCAGAATCCCCATCATATACCCTGATAATGTCGACCCCGGATTCAGTTTCAATCCTTGAAAACTCCAGGAAAATATTGGTGATTTCATTATCAACAGGCTTGATAAGCCAGGATCGTTCAAGATCAGGGGAATAATTAAAAGGGCCGCTGCCATCTTCAAAGCTACCGGCATTGGTCGTTAAAACAGAAGAATCAGGTCCGGTGACCGGGTACTGAAAGAGCGATGTGTCGGGATAAATATTAAAAACAGCCCCCTGGTCAGCATTAATATTAATGCCGCCCGGGGCCAGGTCATCGATATAGAAATATCCGTTGTAAGCCCCGCCCCAACCCCAGTTGAAATGAAAGTGGGAGGAATCCTGGTATCCGTCACAGATATAAACATGGCCGCCCCATCCAAGGCTACTCCGGTAAAGGACCGGCTGCCTTTCATCAAGGTTCTGCATCAGCATAGTGGCCCAAACTGTAACTTCAGGCACTTCCGACCGCGGAAGATAATCATCGGCCAGGTAGAAGAAATGGCCGGTAAGCGCAGCGGGCACATTGACAATGTTGGCCCCGGAAGTTTGCGGCCCATAGGCAGTCTGAATGGCCACCCCGGCATGATAGCAAATTTGCGATATTTCATCATTTGGGTCACGGCAGATATCGGTCATGTCCCCCCATTCATATGTTGAAGCGTCAAAATTAACATATTGCGGGCCATACTCCCCTCCCTGGTAAGGCGGGGTGTATTCAACAGAGCCATTGCCGGAAGCGGGAAAGCGGTAGTAGTACATCAGCTCTGCCATGGCCAGGGCAACACATCCTACCGGGGTATGCCCGTTGTAGGCATCCGGGTCGGCGGGGCACATCTGGTTGTAGTACCCATCCTGGGCCCAGGTGCAGCTTGTGAGAGGAATTATCCCTCTTGATTTTGTTTCGATTGTCGCGGTATCTTCAAATTTATCCCATAAAGCCGGCATTTCCTGGAAAAAATCGCCCCCGTTTTCTAAAACATGCTTCATCTGGGATTCATATACCTGTATCCATGACCGGCAATTTTCAGGCACTTTGCCGGGATTGAAGTCGCCCTCGAATGAATAAGCTAGCACAGGGTAAAATCGCTTATCGGCAGAAATAAGAATATATCCGCCATTATTGTAATTGATTATATAATAAAGAATATGTGAACCTGCCCGTGAAGTCTGCAAATCGCGGATCTGCAAATTGCCAGGTGATAAATTAAGCTGCACGGCTTTGGAAGAGATAAATTTCTCTGCAACTTCAACCGCTGTTCCTCGTGAAACCTGCTGGGTGTAAGCGCAATTAAGGCAGCCTGCCACTATGAATATGATAATATTTACTTTATAATTCCTTATCACAACAGTTTAATTATGAGTTGAAGATAAACATTTGATGTACAGGATTAAATTTTTTTAAGTTTTTGGTCAGATTTGATAAGAATAAGGTAGTAAATCAATATTTGCTTCTAAAGATAAATGTCGTAATTTTGCATCCCTTTTAAAGTTTGTCTAAACCTTTAATCCTTACTGATATGGCTATTGAGATCAATGATAAATTGAGAAATGAGTGCCAGAATGCCCTCGAAACCCTGGAAAAGATTAACCTTCCCGAAACCGCTGAATTACAGGCAAAACTGGCCTGGTGCATAGGGAGCTATGATTACGATAAAAATCCATCAGGGCTATCCGAATTTGGCGGTATGGCGCTGAAGTTCCTCAATAAATTCAAAGAAAAGAACCCGAGAAAGGTTACCAAAAAGGTGCTCGATGGACTTGACGCAGCTATCCGCACTTATGAGGCCAGTCAGTACTGAGAGCAGGTTTCTTTGCCCAAATAGAACACGGATGACACGGATTTAACGGATTTACACGAATTACCAATCCGCGAAGATTCGTCGCATTCGTGTCATCCGTATCCTATTTTAAGACATTCCTTATTATTATCACCTTAAGGGTTAATAAAATGAAATCTTATATAAATTTCAGGGGAAAGAAAATTTACTGCCAGTCGACCGGCAAAGGACCGGCTGTTGTGCTTCTACATGGGTTCCTTGAATCGGGTGAGGTTTGGAAAAGCTTTTCCCGCAGGCTGGGTGAATCCTTCAGGGTGATCAGCATAGATCTGCCGGGACATGGCAACAGCGACAATATCGGCAATTTACACACGATAGATGAAATGGCCGAAGCGGTCAGGCAGGTGCTCAAATCGCTGGAGATCCCGGGCTGTCTTATGGTAGGTCATTCCATGGGCGGCTATGTCGCCCTTGCATTTGCCGAAAAATACCCCCGGCTGCTGAAAGGCTTTGTGTTATTTCACTCCCAGGCCGCTGCCGACAGCCCCGAAAGCCGCATGAACCGCGATCGTACCATTGCCCTGGTGCAGAAAGACCATCACAGCTTTATAAAGAATTTCATCCCTGACCTGTTCGATGCCGGGAATGTAAAGAAATTCGGTAAGGAGATTGAAGCACTTAAGGCGCTGGCTGATAAAACACCTGAAGAGGGTATCATTGCTGCCCTGGAAGGAATGAAAAACCGCCCCGACCGCCAGCATGTGCTGATGAATGCAAAGGTGCCGGTAATGTTTATCATTGGCAAAAACGATACGCGCATCCCGATGGAGGTCATTATTCCACAAACCTTACTTCCGGAACACAGCGAAACCCTAATCCTTGACCATGTCGGCCATATGGGGTTCATCGAAGCTTCCGGAAAGACTTTTGCTGCTGTGAAGTCTTTTGCTGAGAGAGTGCTTTGACAGATCTTCGTCCGCCCCCTCCCTTACTCCCTCCCCCAAATTGGGGGAGGGACGGGGTAGGGGCATTAAATAATTGCTTTACTTTGCATCATAAAAATCTTGCAAGATGGGCATTAACAAACAGAAACAGCAGGCTCAGAAAAAACTCCCGCAGGGCATGACTGAAAGGTCCCGTTACCTGGTCATGATGATCATTCTCGGAATGGTGACATTTGCATTAAATGTCAATACGGTCAGAAATTACTACAATCTGGATGATTATCATATCGCCAAGAACAACCCGGATTTTGAACAGGGGATCAAAGCAATTCCCAGGATCTTCGTCACCCAATATTCCTCAGCAGATGAGAAAAGCTACGGCTACCGGCCGCTGATCCGCTCATCCTTCGCCATCGAATACCAGTTCTTCGGGAAAAACCCCTATATCAGCCATTTGATAAATACCCTGCTTTATGTCCTCATCATATTGCTGCTTTTTACCATTCTCAGGCGCCTCCTGCGTAATTACCATTACCTGTTCCCGTTCTTTATCACCCTTCTGTTTGCAGCCCACCCAATCCACACCGAAGTCGTTGCAAGCCTCAAGAACCGTGATGAGCTATTCATGCTGCTTTTCGGGCTGCTCGCTTTGCAGCAGTCCGTCAAGTATGCCGATACAAGGAAAAACCGGCACATTTACTGGGCATTGGCCATGTTTTTCCTCTCGGGAATTTCCAAACCGACTGCTGCGGCATTTTTCTTCATCATCCCCTTATCCCTTTACTTTTTCACCAATATTGAATTAAAGACCACCATCAGGATCACTGTTCTTGTTGCGGTGATAGCCCTTCTGGCTGCTTTCGGCCCATTTTTGTATCTCCCCTCTCACGACAGGACGCTGGCGATGCTCGAAAACCCCCTTTCTGTTGAAGGAGGATTTATCGACCACATTGCCTACGCCGGGTTTAGTTTGTTCTACTACCTGAAATTATTGCTCATCCCTCACCCGTTGCGGTATTACTACGGTTATAACCTTTTCCCCGACATCAGCCTGGGCAATATCTGGGTCATCCTCGCAATTTTAGTCCACCTGGGCCTGTTCGTCTATGCAATTTACCAGCTGAAAAGGAAGCATCTCCTTTCTTACATCATCCTGGTCTATCTCACTTCTATCGTTTTATTCACCAACCTCTTCAAGCCTGTTCCGGGAATTATCGCAGAAAGGTTCCTGCTTATCCCTTCACTCGCATTTTGTTTTGCACTGGTCTATTTCATTTACCGGTTGTTCTGGCTTAAACCCGATGAAAAGAAAATACAGGGGGCAAAAGCCATTGGAATATTCAGCGTCGTCATGCTGATCCTTATCCCTTATTCAGCTAAAACTTTTGTCAGGAACCAGCAATGGCGGACTGAGTATTCGCTTTACAAGGCCGATATGCCATATCTCTATGACTCGTTCAAAGGCAACGACCTCTATGCCAATGAAATCATGAAGAACGTAAACCGCGAACTCGCCAAACCGGTCAATGTACTCAAGTTTGTCGATCCGCAGGTCAAGGAAGCCATCAGTCACTGGGAACGGGCAATCGAGATCCTTCCGGAAGCCAGTTCGCCCTATCGCAATCTCGGCATAGTCTATTCCCGTGTCTACAAAAATTATGATACGGCGATAGTTTACTTCAAGAAGACGCTGGAACTTGAGCCTGATGATGCGATGACCTATTTCAACCTGGGGCTGACCTATGAAGGGAAGGAAGAATATGCGCGGGCGATAGAGTTCCTGCAAAAGAGCCTGGATATCGATTCGACGTCGGTTAATGCCCGCTCCAGGATGGCAAATATTTATTACGGACTGGGCGAATTCAAAGCCGCCATCAAGCTGAACCAGGATATTATACGGATCTCGCCCAACGAAGCGCTGCCTTATGTAAACCTCGGGAATTATTACATTTTCCAGCGGGATACCGTGGGTGGGATAAAGTACTACGAAAAAGCCGTAGAACTGGGCGCCCCACCTGATGCAGCCAATTTCCTGGCAAAATATTACCAGAGGAAGGGGGATATCGTTAAGACCAATTACTACCGGAAAATAGCAGATGACCTGCAGAAGAAAGCAGGGCGGTAGGACTGTAAGACTGTAAGACTGTAAGACTGTAGGACTGTAAGAGGATTAAGTCCCATAGGGACGACAGTATGGTAGGCGGATGGATATCAGAATAAAATAAAGTCCCGTAGGGACGACAGTATGGTAGGAAAGAATGACGAAAATATGATATACCGGTTAAGGCATTTCCCCTTTTCCCCCTTTCCCCATTTCCCCATTTCCTCCCTTCTCCTCTTCTGCCTCCTGTCTTCTGTCTTCTTCTTTCTCCCGGATGTTTCTTTTGCGAACTTCGATTTTAATCCCAGGTGCCTGCAAGCTATGCAGGCTGCGCTCGATCTGCGTTTAATAGATGCACAAAAGCTTATCGATGAAGAAAAGGCATCGGATCCCGGCAATGGCTATGCCATATACCTTGAGCATTATACTGAATCCATCGGGCTGATCATCTCTGAAAATGAGGAACTCTATACAAAGCTGATTGATAGCTACGAAGAGCGGATGGAAAAGATGGACGAACTCGACGACGGCTCCCCGGATAACCGCTGGCTACAGGCAGAAATGCTGTTCCAGGTTGGGCTTGCGCAGATCAAATTCGGGAACAGGTTCAACGGGGCAACAAAAATACTGGCTTCGTACCGGAAAACCAGGAGCCTCCGCCAGGAATTTCCCGGGTTCTGGCAGATTGAGAAACTCACCGGGATTTACAATATCATCCTTGATTTCATCCCGCCTTATATGCGCTGGGCTAGCGACATGTTCGGCGTTTCGGGAAATTCGGAACTTGGCCTCTACCAGTTGCAGCATTATTATGAAAAAGCCAGGGACATTCCCGGTCTTGCGGAAGAATCGGTAATTGTCGCAAACCTTGCCTACAAGCTGACATGGCAGGAAGAAAAAGGCCTGGTGTTTTTAGCCTGGCAAAACGCAGAAATCCTCGACAATACCCTGGTAAGATATTTATATGCCAATACGGCCAACTTTGCCAACCACAGTGGAATGGCGCTGGAAATATTATCCGGTATCCAAAGGGAAGAGATTCAAGCTGAGTTTTATAACCTCGATTACCTTACAGGACGGTGCAAATTAAACCACCTTGAGCCCGGTGCAAACATCTACCTTCAATATTATCTTGATCATTACCCCGGGCCGGATTATAAGAAAGATGCCTGTAACCGCCTGTCGTTCTACTATTTAATTTTTGGCGACCTTCAAAAATACCAGGAATACCGGGCTATGATCGGGCAGGTTGGCCAGGAGCTTCGTGACCCTGACCAGGATGCAGTCCTTGAGAGCAGGGCCGACCATATTCAGCACACCGGTCTGCTCAAGGCGCGGCTGCTTTGCGATGGCGGTTATTTCGAAGAAGCTATGGAGTGCATGAATGCCATTGATCCGGGACAGCTTGGTGAATTGGCTTATAAGCTTGAATATCACTACCGCCTGGGAAGGATCTACCAGCTCGGCGGCAGGCCCGAAATGGCAATCACGGAATTAACAAGGGCTTTTGATGACGGTAAATCAGCTCCTTATACCTTTGCTACCCGCGCAGCCCTTAACCTGGGGAAGATTTACGAAGAAAAAAAGGAATATGCCACGGCTTCCCGGTGGTATAAAAGTTGTATCGAAGTGTTTTCCAGCGTTCATACCACTGAAGGAGTGAAGGATATGGCGGAAAAGGGAGGGAAGAGGGTGAAGTGGTGAAGTGGTGAAGTGGTGAGTTTGTGAGATTACTTAAAGAATCTTTTTAGGGCCTCAACCACGAAATCAATTTCCTCCTTCTTCATTTCATTATAAAAAGGAAGTCTGATAATGCATTCGGAAAAACGGTCGGTGTTCGGAAGCGCCCTGCCGTCGTGCTTATCATGGAAGTAGTCGCTGGAATGAAGGGGGAGGTAATGAAATACTGCGAAAATCCCGGATTTCTTAAGATAATCAAGCAGTGCGGAGCGTTCCTCCGGATTTTTTGTAATGATGAAGAACATATTGCCATTTATCGTGGCATGTTCATGGATTTGGGGAAGCGTAACCCTTCCGGCTTCTTCAAGGGGCTGAAGAAAGTTTTTGTATAGCTGCCAGACCGCTTTTCTTTTTGACTGAATATCATCAAACTGCTCAAGCTGTGAATAGAGCATGGCGGCAATGATCTCTGAAGGCAGAAAAGAGGAGCCGATATCCTTCCATCCGTACTTATTGACTTCACCTCTTGAAAACGCGGCCCTGTCGGTGCCTTTCTCCCAGATGATCTCCGCCCTCCTTACAAACCTGTTATCATTCACACAGAGCATCCCGCCTTCGCCACTGATGATATTCTTGGTCTCATGAAAAGAAAATGTTCCGAAATGGCCTATGCTTCCCAGCGGCTTTCTCTTGTAATAACTATCAATGGCATGGGCCGCATCCTCCACAACGAGCAGGTCATTCTGCCGGGCAATTTCCATGATGGCGTCCATATCGCAGGCCACACCGGCATAATGAACTACAAGGATTGCTTTGGTCTTAGGATTGATCAACTGTTTAACAGATCCCGGATCAATATTTGGATAATCTTCATACGTGTCGGCGAAGCGGATCACCGCTCCCCGAAGCATGAAAGCATTTGCCGATGACACGAACGTATACGAAGGCATAATCACCTCGTCGCCGGGCTGGATATCACATAGAATGGCCGCCATTTCCAGGGCATCGGTGCAGGAAGTGGTCAGAAATACTTTACCGAAGCCAAACTTTTTCTCGAAGAACCTGTGGCACCGGTGGGTATATGGGCCATTTCCCGATAGCTTCCCCGACATGGCAACCTGTGCCATGTGATGCGTCTCCCGGCCGGTGATAAATGGTCTGTTGAACAGGACTTCCATTCGATTTCATTTAAAATGATGGCTTTGCGAAAATAATCATAAATGTTAAGCATTTCCCAAAAGAGGTTATATTTGCCCATCTGACATCTGTTCATGAAGAACCCATCGCAAATCCCGTTTTTCTTTATACTTGGGAGGCCTCGCACCGGCACTACATTACTCCGCTCGCTCTTCGATGCCCACCCCAATGTCCAGATCCCCTGGGAATGCCAGTTTATTCTGAATCTTTACCCGAAATACGGCAAACTGGAACACTGGAACACCGGAACTTTGGAACAGTTTTACGCTGACCTCCTGGATCAATGGCAATTCAATGCCTGGAACATCGACCATGACAAGCTGAAAGCTGATCTGCTGGCGTGTGAAGGGGAAATTTCCTATGCCCGGATTTGCCAGGTGGTTTACCTGAACAACATTTCGCTTTATCCAAAAGAATGCATCAGTCTGATCGGTGATAAAAATCCCGGCTATTCAATTTACTCCCATCGTTTGAAAGAGATTTTCCCCGATGCAAAATTTATCTATATCCTCCGGGATTACCGGGATAATTACCATTCGGTAACAGGAATTGATTTTGAACTGCACATCGTATCGCTGGTGGTTTACAAATGGAAGCACTTTTACAGGGAGGCCCTGGAAGCAAGTAAAATCTTTCCCGGGTCATTCTATTTTATCCATTATGAAGACCTGGTGTCTGAGCCGGTGATGCATCTTAAAAAGCTATGCGCATTTCTTGATCTGCCTTACGATCCGGGCGTCTTCGAATTTTATAAGGTCAAAGAGAAAGCCAGGGAAAAATACCCGGTGGATATCATCAATAATCATCATAAAAGTCTTTTTAATCCTGTTAATACCAGCAGGATAGGCCTCTGGGAAAAATCAATGAGCAGTGTTCAGGTCCGTGTTGCTGACCTTGTGGCAGGAAAATATGCTGAAAAGGCGGGTTATGTGAGAAAATACCGGGGATTTAACCCGGGGATATGGTTACTTGCCCTGCCCGGGGCCAGTTATGCGCGCTTCCTGTATTTTATGACTGCTATTATTGACCGGACCCCCTATCGATTCAGACAGAAAGTACTCACTAAGGGGCCGTTGTTTTTGGCAAATGCATTTGCCTTATTCCTCCGTAAAAGAACCAAAGCCTGATCCTTTCAGATCAAAAGCCAGACGGGTTGAAAACAGGTCTGATCCTTCGACATTCAGATGGTCAGGATCAAAAAAGTATTCCGGATGATCGAAAAACATTTCCTGGTAACTCAATATCCCGCTATAAACAGGAAATTCAGAAGCAATGGCCTGGACCTCCGCATATAGCTTATTCACGGGCACGATCCTGCATTCTTCTTCATAAAACTCTTTCGCTTCCGGAAACCTGACAAGTACCACTTTTACGCCATGATCCTGGCAAAGCTGCATGATCATTTCAAAATATACACGGATGGCATGATCAAAATATTCATCTTTTGATAAGACCAGGTTTGCTTTATCCCGGGCAACTTTGTTCCGGTCGGCTTCATCTGCATAATTCTTATAATCCCTGTGCGCACGGTATCCACGGTACATGTCCACCTTCTTCATTTTTATCCGGTAAACGATAGAAAGCCATAAATCTTTATAATTACCCGCATAGGAAAAAAATTTGCCCTCAACCCAGTTGTAAACGACATCTTTGTCATCCTTGATCTTTGCAAGTTCAATAAAATCCACGTACTTGATCCAGTAATAATTATACTCGAACCGGTCCGAAATTTTTGGCCCGAAACAGGAAATGTCGGCCTGAAGCAAGAGGAATTCCGGTTTCTTTCCCGATTGCTCAAGTACGTATTTGAGTTTGTAATACGTTTTTATGTAATTCTCACCCGGTGAACCATAATTGAAACTATGCGGCAGGATATGCGTATTGATGCAGTTGTGTGAATTTCCCATGGTAAGGAATGTCAGTGTGTCATCCAATTCGGCAAACTGCTCATCCATCATTACATTGACCTTTTTATGGGCTGATAAGGCTTTAAAAGTTTGGTCAATTGCGAAATTGAGCGCCACCAGGAAGGCGAGGAACAATACGCAGCGTATGATGAATTGACGTGTCATTCTTCCTGATCAGAATTGAAAATAAATGAATTTTTGCTTGTAGAGCACCCCGAAGAACAGCACAAAAAATAAGAAACCGGCATAAACCGACCAGCGGAAAATTAAGGGTTTGGAAGCGACAACCCTGACGAGGTCGTATTTCGCATGCAGGTATTCTGCCAGCATGAGCATAATGATCATTAAAATCCCGAAAGTGAGTTCATTATTCTTCAGGAGATAAAGCAATGAAATCTTGAAATTACTGAAGTCAAAGGCGTTTGATATCAGCATAAGGCTGTCGTTCAGGTTTTTTGCCCTGAAAAAAGTGAGGGAGAAAGTCAATAAAGAGAAAGTCGTGATCATTGCCAGGGCATTTTTCAAAGGCACTAAATTATTGATCCCCGTAACTTCAAAAAATCTGTCGCGGTATTTTTCGGTAATGGTTTCCAATACCAGCAGCACACCATGGAACAGGCCGAAAATCACGAATGTCCAGGCCGCGCCATGCCACAGTCCCATTAATAAGTAGGTGATGATGAGGTTAAGGTAGATCAGGCCGAAAATGATCTTTTTCTTCCTGATATAAGGTAATGAATAAAGAAGATAATCACGGAACCAGGTGGTAAGCGAAATGTGCCAGCGGTTCCAGAAATCCCTGAATGATCTGGCAATCAGCGGACGGTTGAAGTTGATCATAAGATCGTATCCCAGGATCCGGGCTGAGCCCCTGGCAATATCCGTATAGGCCGAAAAATCGCAATAAAGCTGGAAAGCGAAAAGAATAGTGGCGAGTATTATGGTCAACCCTTTATGATCCGCCGGATTTTCATAGACATAACTCACGAATACCCCAAGGCGGTCGGCAATCACAACCTTTTTAAAAAAACCCCACAGCATAAGTTTCAGCCCGTTGACCAGTCGTTGCTGATCAAACTCCTTCGGATGATTGACCTGTGGAAGAAGGTTGTTTGATCTTTCGATAGGGCCTGCGACGAGCTGGGGAAAGAATGAAACATAAAGCGCAAACTTCCCGGGATGCCTTTCGGGCTGCGTCGTGCCGCGATAAACATCAATCGTATAGCTCATCGATTGAAAAATATAAAATGAAATCCCTACGGGAAGAAGGACATCAAAGACAGGAAACTGGCTCAAAATGTTGAATTCGTCGAACACCATGTTAACACTCTGGCTAAAGAAATTCAAATATTTGAAACCGGCCAGCATTCCCAGATTGACGGCAATGCTTAATACCAGCCAGCGCTTTTTTATCTTCCTGGAAGATGATCCTGCTATTTTAAGTGCAACAGCATAATCCAGCAATGTAGTGAAAAGGATAAGGATGACATACTCAGCCTTCCAGCACATGTAAAAATAATAACTGGCTATGAGCAGCAGAATCCAGCGCCATTTTGCAGGGATCGCAAAATACAGGGCCACCACGACCGGTAAAAAGAGGAGATAATCGATGGAGTTGAATAACATGAGCGCCTGGTTATGCGGGTGCAAAGTAAAGCAATTTCAGCGAAGTATCCATTTGCGGCTTCCGTGCCAAATAATTTACCTTTGCAAAATGGCTAAGAGAAGTTTCCTGAAAGATGTGACAGGGGTTATTTCCAGCAGAATTTTCCTGCTGATTGCCGGATTGCTCACCAGTATCATCTTATCCAGGAAACTGGGCCCGGAAGGCTTCGGGATCTATTCAGCCATCCTGGTATTACCACTCATAATTGTTAGCTTCGCACAGCTTGGCCTTCGCGCTTCCTCCATTTACCATATCGGGCGGAAATCGTATGATGAGAAGGACATCATAGGTGGTGTCATGCACTTGCTCGCCTTGACATCTGTCCTGGCAATTCTATTTACAGGCGCCGGCTTCCTGTTTCTTAAGCATGAGTCGTTTGACAACCTTTACATACTCCTGGTGCTGCTCTCCCTGCCTTTCCGCCTTGCCATGGCATATTTCGGAGGCATCTTCATTGGAAAAGATCAGATCCGCAGGTCAAATTTTATCAACTGGTTCTCAGAGTTTTTGAACCTGGTTGCAGTGGTAATCTTTGTCTGGCTGCTCGACTGGGGCGTAACCGGTGCCCTGCTGGCCATGGTGTTCTCTCATTTCTTTATCGTCACCTGGGCTATATACATCCTTAAAACAGAAATTGGATTTAACCTGAAATACAGGCCCGATATCCTGTTGAAACTGCTTTCCCTTGGAATTTTGTTCGCAACATCGTTCGGGATCATCCAGCTGAACTACCGGATAGACATCCTGCTGCTGCAGGAATTATCAACCATGGAGGAAGTCGGTTACTACTCTTTGGGGGTGTCGATTGCGGAAAAGCTTTGGCAGCTCCCCCTGGCAATCGGCGTGGTTTTAATGAGCCGCACAGTAAATACTGACGACCAGGAGGGGATCAACCGTAAAACTGCAATGCTGGTGCGTTTGTCATTATTGGCTGGACTTGCCGGATCTATCGTTATCTACCTGGTATCACCCTGGGCGCTGCCTGCAATCTGGGGAGAAAAATTCCACCCGAGTATCCAGACCATCCAGTATATTTTACCGGGCATCCTGTTCATCAGCGTGTACCGGATCCTGAACAGCCGCCTGGCTGGCATCGGCAAACCGCAGGTATCTATTTTTGTATTTTTACCTGCGCTGATCCTCAATGTGATTTTGAACCTCTGGTGGATACCCGGTTACGGTTCAATGGGCGCGGTAATGGCCACTAACGTGAGTTACAGCCTGGGTACACTGGCTTATATTGTCGTATATTCGAGGATCGTAAAAATGCCTGTAAGGGAGATCTTTGCCTTTCATACAAGTGATTTTGCATTTATAAAACAAATGAGGAAATGGAAAAGGTTGAAATAAACCCGGGGAAATCAAAGGCCCCGATGTTTTTCATCATCGGGCGGCCAAGGTCCGGGACCACGCTGCTCCGTGTCCTTTTCGAGGCCCACCCCCATGTTACCATTCCGCCGGAAAGCCCTTTCATAATCAATCTTTATAAAAAATACGGGAAAGTAACATCCTGGGATGAAACCGTAATTAAAGAATTTTGCGATGACCTTTTCAAACAGCGCTATTTCGACAAATGGCTGATCGGCAGGGCCGAACTCCTTGAAAACCTGTTGAGGGTGAAAGGAGAGGTTACTTTCCAGGATATGGTCAGGCAGGTTTGCTTAAGCTATACTTCTGTTTTTGATAAGGAAGAAATTCGGCTCATTGGCGATAAGAACCCTGCTTATTCCCTGTTTGCCGGGCGGATTCATAAGCTTTTTCCTGAGGCAAAGATCATCCACATAACCAGGGATTACCGCGATAATTATCTTTCGCTGATCAATGTCAATTTCGAAGTCCCGATCGTGCCCCTGGTTGTTTACCGGTGGAAATTCGCCTATAAGCGGATGCAGAAGCTGAAAAATAAGAATCCCGGATTGATCTGCTCAATTAAGTATGAAGACCTGGCGACTGATCCTGAAAAACATTTCCGTGAAGTCTGCCGGTTCCTGGGCCTGGAATTTAATCCTGATGTCCTGGATTTTTATAAGAAGAAAGCCGATGTTGAGAAAACTTATGCCGGATCAGAAGAGATAGCGCTGATACATAAAAGCCTGTTTAACCCCATCTCCACCGACCGGATGAACCTGTGGAAGAAGCAAATGACCGTGCGGCAGATCCGCGTAGCTGACCTGGTTGCAGGAAAAACGGCTGAGAAAGCGGGTTACGAACGAAAATACCCCTCTTTCAACCCTGGCCTGTATCTCTGGATCTTACCGACGTTGATTTACGCTTCAATCATGTACCGCCTGATATTGCTTGGCGACCATCTGCCCTACAAAATGCGGAACAACCTAACGCAGGTGCTCGGCATTTTCCTGAAAATCTATTGGAAATTAAACAAGCGAAAAGTCAATCCGTTGTAGGCCTGAAGATATACAGCCTGCCATCATCAGTTTCACGGTACTCAAGGATCATCTCCTTTATAATCTTCCCGCCAACAAAATCTGCCAATCCTGAATTGATATCTTCCTGGTCAAAGAAAACAGAATGACCAGCCAGTTCAGTGCCTGCAAGCAATGCCGCAGCTTTTATCAACCTTGAAGCTTGAAGCTTGAAGCTTGAAGCCGTCATCATGTACTCCTGGTTGTATACTTCTTCCTGTCCCGGCTGTAGCACATAACCCAGGTGGGTGTTCAGTTTTTTCGCCCGCTCATTGTCGCTGAGGGTTTTAATGCAAGATTTACCGGCGCCCAGAATGAAATAAGAGGTTTCGAGAAGGCAAAGGGAAGCCCATACCGGCACAAATGTTTCGTAATACTTTTCATCCCAGAGGAAAATGCCCCCTTCGGAGCTCACCGTATCCCATTCGATCTTGCTGGAATTGATCAGACCAATATCCTTCCCCTCGAATTCGATGATGTAGTAAAAATTTTCAAAATTATCCACCGACAGGAACCATTCCAGTTGCATTTCAGGGGAAATATGCTCCCTGTACTCCATGAACTGGTTGATCTGTTGCGAATTGCGCCATTGGCGAACAAGCTCGATGTCTGCCAGGCGCAGTCTCCTAAGAGTAATTCCGTATTTAGATAGTTTCATCCCTAAAAAGTTTGCCACAAAAACACTAATTCACGAAAATTCACAAAATACTTGGTAAATCTTTGGTGAAATTTTGTGTTTTTGTGTTTCAGTGGCTGTAATGGTTTATAAGAAAAAATAAAAAAAGTCCCTAAATTAAACCTTAAAACTTAAAGCTTAAATCTTCTATCCTCCGCCTAAAATTAAATTCGACGCGGTAATCCACCTTGCCGCATCCGACAGGAAAAAAACCACCGGATTTGCAACGTCTTCCGGATCACCCAGGCCGAGAAGCTGCTGTGCTTCTATCTTCCGCACTGCTTCGTCGGAGTACTTTTCGGCCGTCTCCTCCAGCATAGGGGTTTTTACAAATGCCGGCGAAATGCTGTTGGAACGTATGCCACGCGGCGCCAGCTCAAGCGCCAGCACTTTCGCATAGGATTCCAGGGCAGCTTTGGCGCTGATATACATGGCGCCTCCAACGAAAGGGTATTTCGTGGAAATCGTGGAAATAAAAACGAGGGAACAGGCATTTTTCACCAGCTTTTTCTTTGCCAGCAGCTCACTCGTAAGCAATACCGAAGCATTGAAGCTGATGTTGAAGGTCTTTGCAATGTCTGCATCCTTAATAAAGCGGGCAGGCGAAAGATCGGATATCCCGGTGCTGTAAACCACACCGTTCAGCGCCGGAAGCTGTGCTACCAGGTTGGCAATATCACTTTGCTGTGTAAGATCGGCGGGTATCCTGTGATGCCCCGGGCCCGAAAGCTGTTTGTAAGTCTCCAGCAACCTGTCGAGGTTACGGCCGGTAATAAAGACGGTTGCACCATGGCGGCTGGCGGTAATAGCACACTGCCGGCCCAGTCCCGAGGTCGCCCCCGTGATTAGGATTGTTTTGCCGGTGAGATCGAATGGCGTCATAGACTGGTCATTAGGTGGTCATTAAGTAGTAATTAAGTGGTCATTAAGTGGTAATTAAGTAGTCAGAAAGTTGTTTAACATAGTCTTACAGTCTTACAGTCTTACAGTCTTACAGTCCTACCTCCAGCACCCCCGAACACACCACTCCCTCCGTCTCAAGCAGCACCGTGCCCCACGAAAGGCCGATGCCGAAAGCCGACAGGAGGAACCTTATCTTCTTCGAACTGATTTCCTGCTGTAATTCGGAAATGATGGTCAAAGGAACGGATGCGCTGCTGGTATTGCCGTATTTTTGGATAGAATAAGGTACTTTTTCCTTTTCTACCTTCAGCATTTTTCGTAAGGTTTCATTGATCAGCCGGTTGGCCTGGTGAAAGACCAGGTAATCATAATCACTCAGTGTTTTCCCGGCATATTCAAGGGTGGCTTTGATATTGGGCACCACTTCGCGCAAAGAAAAATTAAATACTTCGATGCCGTTAAGCGCGATCTGCAGCTTGTTCCGGTAAATCCCATCCCCGTACTTCTTATATTTGAAAGAGTCTTTACTGGCCAGGTTCCTAACCCCCCCGTCATGGATCATGATCGCCTGATGGCCATCTCCATCGGTCTGCAGGTTAAAGATCATCGGGACGGCCTTTTCATCATATTCAAGGGCTGTAACTGTACCGGCATCTCCGAAAAGCGGGTAGGTACTTTTATCACGGTAGGATGAGGTGACGTTCGACAGGTCCCCGGCGAGCAGGAGTGCTTTCTTCAGTTTCGCCTGGCTCATCAGGCTCCCGATCACAGATAAGCCATAGACAAATCCCGAACAGCCAAGGCCAATATCAAACGCCATGCAGGTTTTTGGCAATTTCAGCCGGTCCTGCAGGATTGGGGAAGTTGCGGGGATAATATAATCCATCGATTGTGAGACAAAGATCAGGGCCTGGATTTCATTCCGGTCCCATTTTAAATCGTCGAGCAACCTGTTAGCGGCTGCAAAGCAAAGATCTGAAGTCGTCTGGCCCTTTTCGGCAATATGCCTGTTCTCCACCCCGATCATTTTTACCACCTGGTTCCGCTCTTTTACAGATATCCATTTGTAATCGAGGTTGGAAACCACTTTTTGAGGCACAGCGGCTGCCATTCCGGCGATTCTGATATTAGGGATTTGAAAAATTGCCATAGTAAAAGTCTGAGTACTTGCTATTTCTTTAATACCACTAAGGCACTGAGGGCACTAAGGATCACTAAGTTATAAAATTTATAATAAGAGTTTTTTATAATAAGCAAAATGAAATTTCATAAAATTCTTAGTGTTCCTAAGTGGACTCAGTGCCTTAGTGGTCATATTGTTTTGATATTGAAAATGTTATATAGTTTCACCTTATCCTGATTAATACAAATTTAGTTATTATTTCAAATCCGGAGGATGATTTTATACATTTGCACCGTCTTACAGCCAGTTTTACTTATGGGATTGCATCATTTCATTAACGACCTCATTACTGAGGAAGATTCGTATAGTTATACCCTTCCGCAAGTGCTTCAGTACCGGGCAGAACATACGCCCGATCATACGGCATTTATCTTTTTAAGGGACGGGGAGGATGACGAAGACCGGATCAGCTACAAAGAGCTTGACCTTGCGGCACGTGATATTTCAGGCAAGTTGACCGAAAGAAATTTCCGGGGTGAGAGGGCAATTATCCTGTATCCACCCGGACTTGATTTCATCAAAGCAATTTTCGGTTGCTTTTATGCCGGTGTGGTGGCTGTTCCTGCATATCCGCCAAGGAAAAACCGAACTTCGGAAAGGATCAGGCTGATGGTTTCCGATGCAGGGGCAAAAATTGTTCTGACTAACCATGACATCCATAAAACAATAGAACGCTTTTTTTCCGACGCTGAAGAGTTAAAGCATTTAACCTGGCTCCTTCCCACCGAACCCAGCCCCAAAACCCCAAAACCTCAAAACCTCGCAACCTCACAACCTCACCACCCCACCACCCCACCACTCCACCAC
>CAYJNJ010000080.1:0-22533 GCA_964371595.1 uncultured Bacteroidales bacterium
CACCCCTTCACCCCTTCACCACTTCACCACTTCACCACCTATTTCCTAAGATACCCCTGCAACGCTTTCACATAATTCTCAAACGCCTCAATTCCTTTAGCAGTGATCCTGCAGGTTGTGAGGGGGTAATTTTTGCGGAACGACTTAATTACTTCGAGATAACCTGCTTCGCTCAATTTCGTGATCTGCACACTGAGGTTCCCCCGGGTAGCGCCGGTCTTATCCAGCAAATAGGTGAACTCTGCAGATTCGACACTGATGAGCACCGACATCACCGCCAGCCTTAACTGGGAGTGTAATAACGGATCCAGTTCTTCAAACATGGTAGTGATCTTTAGCGCGCTTTGCGCAATAAATAACCGGGAATGAGATAAGCGATGATAATGGATCCTGATATCAGGAGGAGAGTGTATTCACCCGCGATAAAAAATACCATGAGGGCGATGACCCAGCAACATATCCCGCCTATAATCAGGGGTTTAAATTTCAATATTCCGCCCGATACAAAAGTACCAAGTCCGTACAAGGTAATGATTAGTACATTGGAGATCTCCCATTGAATTTTTCCTCCTATTGAAAAAGCAAGGATTACCAGTACTGTGAAGAAAAAGCCATACCAGAGATAAATAATTGCCGAATCGATATGTGAACGGTGACCCGCTTTTTTGCCCATCCTGATCCCGGCAATAACTGCTATGACCATTCCGAGGGTCATGATCACCGGCCAGGCAAGAAATGAATAAAAAATACCCATCCTGAGCATGACAAAATGGGAAAGACTGGCTAAGAGAACAAGCCATCCCCACAATAAAAAAAAGAAGGCGTTCTCCCTGATCCGGGTTTTGGAGTTTTCAATCATGTCGTAGATGACATTTAATTTTTCGTGGTATTCATTTGTAGCTTCCATAACAAAATGTTTTAAAATGTATTAAATTGATTTACTTTTAAGATTATAATTAATTACTGACATTCAGATTGCAAATATAAACTTGTTTATGTTATAAACTATAATTTATTTTAATTATTATGATTTTTTTTCTTTATGCCACAAAAACACGAAGACACAAAATGTCACAAAAGATTCACTTCAGCCGAAAATAATTAGTGTATTTTAGTGTTTTAGTGTTTTAGTGGCATAAAATGGAAAGTACTTCACAGCAAAGAATCAGTAAGGCAAAAGAGCTTTTCTCGGGCCCTTACAACTGTTCGCAATCCGTTGCGGCATCATTTTCAGATGTTCTGAATAAAGATGATGATGAGATCTTCCGCCTGATGAGCGGTTTCGGGTTTGGGATGGGCGGCCAGAGGTCGGTTTGCGGCGCCGTTTCCGGCGGCATATTCGTCATTTCATCAAAAGTTGAAGACCCGGCGCAAAGGGAAGAGCTATACGACAAAGTCTACTATCTCCTTAGCCGCTTCAAAGCACAAAACAACGGTAAGCTATTTTGCCTCGACCTGGTTGGCGAAAACCCCTCCGATGAAGACTTCCGGAAGATATGTCCCCTGCTGATTGAGCAGGTGGTGAGGGAAGTGGAGAGGATCGTAAGGGGATAGAGTCTTCAGTCGTCAGTCGTCAGTCTTCAGTCGTCAGCCGGTAGTCGGCAGTCGGCGGTCAGCGGTCAGCGGCCGGCAGTTATTTAACAATTTAACAGTTTAACAATTTAACAATTTAACCATTAACCTCCAATCCAAGGCGATCATCTCCCATTTGTTAATGTTTTGTTAATGTTTTCATTATCTGATATTTGAGGTTTCAGATGTGGTACTTTTACATGTTTATTTTGCCATATCTAACTTCCATTATATGAAAACCTTTACCCGTTTGTTCCTGATCCTGGGCTTTGTATTGAATATTGTCCAAGCCAATGTGTCTCATTCCCAGGCTTGTTGTCCTGATTTTATTTTGAAGGACGCCGTTGAGATCTGCCCTCCGGAAGGAAGCTGCACGAGCGATCCTGTAGGACTTGGCCACGCCATGGCAGCCTGCAAGCTGAGCATGCATACCTACACGGTTTTCCCCAACGACCTGGCTTTCACCTACACATGGACCATTACCGGCGGTACCCCAACAAATCCCGCGGGAAACCCGGTTAATGTCACCTGGGGAAATGGAGCAACGGGTTTCATAAAAGTTGTCATTACAAGCAATAATCCCCTTCTTGTCTGTTCCGATTCCATAACCAGGGAGATTTGCCTGATCGACGGGCCGATGGCTGCTTTCAGCCTTACCCCTGACACTGTTTGTGTCGGCACCGATGTGATCTTTACCAACCTCTCATCAGGCGGGAGCTATTTTACCTGGGATATGGGCGACGGTTATACCTACACCGGGCCGAACCCGCCAAACCACAGCTACAGTGCCCCCGGAACCTATACAATTCTGCTGACAGCCCAGGATATGGGCGCCGGGCAATATGTCGGTGGTTCAAACGGTGAAAACAAGATCCCCTGCGGATGTTCCGATACGGCTACGGCCAAAGTAGTCGTCCTGCCAGGTGCCGGGCCGGAAATCGTAACGGATTGCTGCTACGGTACGGTTTGTCCGGGCGACACCTCAGAGTTCTGTACGCCGATGGTGTGCGGCACTTACAACTGGAGCGTAACCGGCGGAACAATCCTCCCGCCGGGCAACACAAATTGCATCCAGGTTGTCTGGGACCTGACCTATTCCGTTCCCACCACAGTTACCCTGCAAAGCTGCCCTTCAGCCCTCTGCCCGGGGCAAACTACATTAAACGTCCCGGTTTTGTACCCCAATCTCCCGATCAATGGCCCGACGACAATTTGCATCGGCGCTACGGGGACCTATTCACTTCCACTACTTCCCGGGACATTCTATAAATGGACTGTCCAGGGCGGCCCTTATACATTTAACCAGCAGGACAGGAACGTGCCTATTGTAAATATCTCCTTCCTCGCACCCGGTCCTTACTGGGTAAAATGTGAGCTGAAAAACCCCCTGGCAGGCTGCGATGGAGTGGATTCAGTTTTGGTTAATGTGCTACCGAAATTTACCATCACAGGCGATGAAAAAACCTGCGAAGGCACCCCGACATTCTTTTATGCACCCGATCCCTCAACCTGGTCAGTTAGCCCTGCAGGGGCAACGATCAATTCAGGCCAGGGAACGGGAATTGTAAGCATTAGCTTTCCTCCCGGAAATTTTGTTGTGACCGCGGCAGTTATTCCCGCCGGCATTTATTGCAACCCCACCGCCACGAAAAATGTGCAGGTGCTGGCTAAACCAATTCTTGGAATAATTACCGGCGCCGACAGTGTTTGCACCGGGAAAAATTATACCTACCAGATCACTTCGAATGTGAGCGGAAACCCCTTTATCTGGTCGGTGATTTCAGGAACAGGCACCATCATGTCGCAAATGGGTGATGATAACGACTCGATTGTCGTCCAGTTCACCGGGGTAGGTCCATGGACTTTGCAGGTTTACCAGGAAGTTGAGATCACACCCGGGAATTACTGCAATTCTTTGTCTGTCACCAAAATCATCCAGCCGTTCCTGGCACCCACGATATTCGGGCAGGCAACCGTATGCGTAGATGATGTAGAAACTTATACTGTCAGCGGATCCAATCCCCCGGGCGGCTACCAGTGGTCGATCTCCCCGTCGAACAGGGGGACCATCCAGAGCGGACAGGGAACAAATTCGGTACAGATCAAGTGGCACGGGCCTGCAACGACAGCAACCATCACGGCAACCTGTTGTTCGGGATCAGATATCCATCTTGTAACCATCAATAATCCTCCAACTGCCGTAGCAACGCCGAACATGACGCCTTTGTTCTGCCTTGGCGATGTGCAGACACTGGTCATTTCCACCCCGTTTAACGGAACTTACAGTTACCAATGGTATGAAAACAACGTCCTGATGTCCGGGGAGACCAGCTCTTCCCTGTCCATCAATGTGGCCTCCTACTCCCTTCCCGGCACATATCAGTATTATGTGATGGTTACGGTGAACGGATGTTCCACAAAGTCCAATATAGTAAACGTTATTATTGAAGATTGCTCTTCAGGAGGCTCCGGTGGATTGCCGGACACCACGGGATGCCCGGTCCAGGCATTTTTCAGGGCATACACCGTTTGCGACCAGGTCACGCTGATCGATAAGTCCTATGCACTGCCCCCGGCTACCATTACCAGTTACCTATGGAGCGCTACCGGCCCCGGTTCTGTGAGCTTTTCGCCCAACAACACTACGCCCAGCCCGACGATGACCGTTACCGCTTCCGGAACTTATGCCATCACCCTCACTGTAACATCATCAACAGGTTGTATTTCTACATGGACAGAATATGTGAATGTACTCTTGCCTACAGCAAGCTATACAACGTCCTCCCCTGCCTGTGAAAACTCACCGATCACCTTCACCGCCAATCCGAATAATGTGAATTACAACTATTTCTGGAGCTTTGGCGACGGTGCCACTTCCTATGACGCAGTTACACAGCATGCTTACGCGGTCGGCAACCCCACAACATATTATGTAGCATTGATTATCACCGACAGTTACGGCTGTACTGCAATAAAGAACGATTCGATTGTTGTCAATCCAGTCCCTGTCTGTACAATATCATCTCCCGATACCGCATTCTGCCCGGGAAGTTTTGTCCCTTTAACCGCATGCGGCGGAATGAGCAGCTACCAGTGGTACAGAAATGATAGCCCGATCAGCGGGGCGAACAGCAGCACGTATAATGTAAACCAGGTCGGGGAGTATTATGTTGAGGTCACCAATTCATACGGCTGCAGCGATATTTCCAATAAGCTCTACATCTACATGCACCAGCGGCCGAAGGCGAAAATCATCGGTGACGGCTATTACTGCTCACTTCCGGGAGGCAGCATCGCCTTTGGTTTATCAACATTTTTTGATATCGATTATATTTATAACTGGAGCAGTTTTCCATCCGGTGCAGTCTTTTCACCAACGAATACCAGCAGTACCTGGGTAACCCTTACAGTTCCCCTAACACTTCCGGCCTATTACCAGCTTATTGTAGATGTAACCGATACCATAACAGGCTGCGTAAATTCCGATACACTTTGTATCACGATCTTTGAAACCCCGGCGTTGAGCATCGTCAGCATCCCGACACTAAACGTATGCGAAGGCACACCGGTTACCCTGATCCCGAATATCAACAATACCTCATTGTTCAGCTACCACTGGAACAACGGGGCTACAACGCCGGTAATCACGGTTTCTACGCCCGGAACCTACGTGCTGACCATAACCGACAAAAAAACCGGGTGCTCTGCATCTGCAACAGCAGGAACCATTTATCCGAAGCCTGATCTGAGGCTGTTCCCGATTGGATGTGCTTATCTCTGCCAACCGGATACCCTGCATCTTTATATCCCGTTGCCACTCAACTGGCTGCCTCCATTCGATACCTATGCGACTGCATATCCAAGCATAACCTGGTACGATTTTGCAACACCCGTTGGAACCGGTCCTACGTTTGATTTCCCTGTTGGGACATCCGGCAGCCACCAATTCTCCGTCGTGGTGCAAAATCAATTCGGTTGTATCGATTCCGCCGGGGTATTCTGCCTCAATAGCGGTTGCTGCGACATCATCCTTGAAAGTCTTGTCCCCTGGAATTCTTCCTGTCCCGAACTTGCCAACGGCGGCTTTACGATCACCCTTGATCCGGCATCTTCCGGCGGACCCTTTACCATAACTTCGGTGCCGCTGGTCTTCCCGTTCCCCACGACGATCACACCGGGGATCCCGCTTACGGTCAATAACCTGGCAGCCGGTGCCTATACCATCATCGTCACCGGGGCTTCTGAAGAATGCCATGCTATTTATAATTTTGTGATAGAAGACCTCCAGGATATCTGCTGCTTTGCAGAATACGATTCACTGTTCGTCAAGATCCTTTCCGATCCCGGCTATACAAGTGACGTCGTATGGGATGGCAAGTATTATATCGATGATAATGTGATCGTGACCGTCAGCAATGGCGCAGTGCTCGACATAACCAATGTCGACGTCGTGTTTGGCGAATGCGCCGGTATCCTTTTCACCGGCGGCGCTTACCTGAGGTCGAACAATTCGGTTTACCGTCCCTGCGAAATCGACCAGACCTGGAAAGGACTGCGTTTTGTGGGCAGCGGCGAATTTGATAATATCATCAATGAATGTACTTTTAAAAATGCCGAAGTAGCGCTGTATTTCCAGACCCTGGCAGACGGGGTGGTTTCCAGCAACCTCTTCTCTAACTGTAATTACGGGGTCCGTGTTGAAGGAAACAACAATTTCAACCACCCGGTCAGCGGGAACAGGTTCGTGACCGAGCAGTTCTTCCCTGTTTACGACTGTCCGACAAAATACAGTTTTATCAACAACGCCAGCTCTTACGGCATCTATACAAAAGGCTCCCGGTTTATCCAGCAGGTCTCCCATAACGATTTCATCAATACCTGGGGGAACTCCCAACCGAAAACCTATGGTGTTTACCAGCTTAACGGAGGTGGCATATTCTCATACAATACCTTTACCGATCTTTCCTATTCGATCTTCCTGAATACATCAATATTTACGACGATTATCGAGAATAATGAAATCGAGGTCAATGAGCTGGTCAATTTCTCCAATGCGCCTATCTACATTAACACGACAAACAGCCCTGTAGTTGAAGTAAACAACAACGAAATATCTGATAATTACCACCAGTACAACCTGATCGCGGCCATTTATGCCAAAAGCTCATCAGGCATCAGTATCGTCGGGAACCGGATAGATGGCTTCCAGTACGGGATTTATGTGCTTTCCGGCAGGAATTTCCAGATCAGCCGGAACGAGATTATCGACAGTGATGTGGCCGGGATTTATTTCACCGGAAAAGGCAATTTCATGAATTTCATCACCTGCAACGAGGTGAAGATGCGGAATTTCATCAATTCAAGGGGGCTATATGCTACTGACCTTGGGTCGCTGTCTGAAATCAGCACCAATTGCTTCAACGACAGCTATACGGCAATGGATTTCCATACGACTTCCGTAGGCACGGTGCTCCCGAAGATCAGGAACAACTTCCTGTATAATTACAATTATGTTGGGATCAACGTGGTGGGCTATTCCGGGAATATCGGAACGCTCAGCCCGCCCGACCCGGGCCTGAACACGCTCTGGAGCAATTATAACCCGGCTGTCGATATCAACAGCAATACCAATATTACGGTGGCCGACAATTTCGGAATGTTCAACATTTCCTGGCCAACCGTACAGATCACGAGCAACAGGCCTTTCCATTCGACGGCTTCATGCGCCCAGCAGATTTTCAATATGCCGTCGCAGGGGAACCTGAATGTGAATTATACCTGCGACAATTTCCGGGACCTGTTCCCGATCCAGGGCGGTAGCTCCGGCCAGTATATCCTGCCGGAGGACTATCGCGAACAATTATTGTCGTCGGAAAAACCCTATGAAGATGCAGCCATGATCCTTGCCACCTTTGATCAGTCACAGCCCGGGCTGCTCGATGAGATCCTCAGCCTGGTTACTGTTTCTGCCAATGAGAAGGCACTGCTGAGTTATTACTACTACTACAGGCTGGCAGATTACAGCAATGCAAGGCTGTTTATCAGCCAGTTCACACCTGGAAATGAAGATGAAGCGGATTACAAAGCTTTATGCCTGATCGACCTGGATATCAGTGAAAACGGATGGCAGGCAATGGATGAGGCTGACTTCGGCTTTATCAGGATGATCAGCGGGAAAGGGTCGGTCAATTCGAATTTCGCCATCTCTATCCTTAACAATTCGGCTGAATACAGGGATTACCTCTTTGATGCCACCGAACTGGAAGGCGTCGTGGCAGGTTCCGACATCAAGCATATCGATTACGATGAGAATTTCCTGGTTATCCGTCCAAACCCGGCAACCGACAAGGTGTTTATCGAATACCTGAAAGGCAGCCTGGCAGAAACCAGGATCAGTTTGTACGATGCCAGCGGGAAGCTTGTAACTTCTTATTCCGTCAATAACATCCTTGGCGGATTAGAGCTGGATATCAGGAACCTGAATGAAGGATTCTATTTCGTAACCCTGACCGACCCATCGACAGGGCAGGTGAAATCGGGAAAGCTAATAAAAACAGGCCATAGCAATAAATAAATCAATAAATATAAACCACCAAAACCGATATTTATGAAGTATATTACCAAAGCCTTATCACTGATGAGCTTTCAGTCTGGTTACGCCGTTTCTGCAAGGGACGGGCTTTTCCTGAATGAATTGAACTGGCTGTTCCTGAAAACAGGCAGCAAACCGATCGATGCTTTATTTGTTTCTTATGCTTACAAAGGCACCGATTACCCTGCCTATTTCCAACAGGTATCGGATATTTTCAGAAGAGAAGGCATCGCCCTGGCCGACATTGTCAATGGTGACCCGGCAACACTGATCAATAGCGCAAAAATGATTGTCGTCGGAGGAGGGGATATTAATTCGTTCTTAAGCCGGATGAACAGCCTGATCACCCCGGTATTCAATCCTTATGTTGCGATCAGCACCAGGGTTCAGAACGGTACTCCCTATCTCGGATGGAATGAAGGCAGCGTGATTGCTTCACCGAAATACTTCGCGCCCCCGGCATCCGCTTCCGTTGCAGGGATCAATGCGTCGCCATTCCAGATCCTTTGCAACTATTCAGATTCCCCGCTGAACAGGAATTCTATCTTCGACTACCTCACAACAAACACATCTGTAAAAAAAGTGATAGCCGAAATTGACCAGCTCAAGCCCGACGGGACTTCGGTACGTCTTGAAGATACCGGCGCAGGGATGATTGACAGTGCCACCGCGCCTTTTCCTATTGTTATCAGGTTTAAAATAGTGAATGGGATACTTGTTGCAGAATAAGGCACTCCCCATCCTGGCAGCCTGTTTGCTTTTATTCCCGGTTTCATTGTTCCCTGCGAAAAATGAGGCGGCTGAAAGCTTACAGGCTGCAGATTCATTGTTATCAGCCGGACAGTATATCGAGGCGATCTCCGGGTATATCGTTTATATGGATGTACATGGAAAATCGGGTGAAAACGCAGATGCTGTAACTGCCAGTTGCTCCGAAAACATAGGTATCTGCTATTTCAGGCTTGATAAATATTCCGAAGCCATCGTCTGGTTCCGCAAAGCCCTGGATCTTCAGAGAAAAACGGGTGACCTCGAAAAAGTGGCTTCTTCCTTAAATAACATCGGCCTGAATTATAAAATGCTGGGTAATTATGATGAGGCGATCAGCTATTATGAACAGACCATCCGCATCGATGAAGAGCTTGGTAAAGGAGGCGATATCGCCATCACGCTGAATAACATCGGCATGGTTTACCGCGTTTGGGGCAAATATGATAATGCGATAGAATACCTGGAAAGGTCACTTCGCCTGAAAAACAGCCTGAATGACCGTGCGGGGGTCTCGAAATCACTCAACAATATCGGTCTTGTTTACACCGAATGGAAAAAATATGACCAGGCGATCCTGAATTTCCGGGAATCCCTGAAGATAGAACAGGAGCTCAATAAAGAAGGCGATGCCGCGATCCGCCTGAATAACCTGGGCAGGGTATATTTCTATATGAAACGGTACGATACTGCCCTGGTCTATTTTCAGAAAACATTAGAGATCCAGGACCGGCGCAAGGACATGGACCAGGTGGCCCTGGCGTATAATAATATCGGTAAGGTTTATTTGGAACTGAACAATCATGCAGAAGCTTCCCGTTTTCTCTCCTCGGCCCTAGAACTGTATGAAAAACTCGGCAAGGAAGGCGAAATAGCGACCGTTCTCGCCAACCTCAGCGATATTAACCGGGAGATCGGCCGCAATATTAATGCGATTCAGCTCCTCGACAGCAGTACCGCCATCGCCCTAAGGCTGAACCTGCTCAACCAGCTTCAACAGAATTATCTATATTATTCCGAAATCTTCAGCGGCCAGGGGAATTTTGAAAGATCACTTGATTATTATAAGAAATACACTGAAATAAAAGATTCCGTCTTTTCCCGTGAGGAACTCACTCAATTATCTGATTTCCAGATAAAATATGAGACAGAAAAGAAGGAGAACGAAATTCAGCTCCTTAAACAGAATGAACTTATCCAGGGGCTTGCCCTGAAAAGACAAACCCTCTTCCGGAATTTCATGCTGGCGGTATCCGGCCTTTTGCTTGCACTGGCCGGGATCATCTTTTACAGCCTCCATAACAAGAAAAAAGATAACCGGATGATTGCAGAGGCAAGGGAAAAATCTGACCAGCTCCTGCTGAATATCCTGCCTGCCGGCATTGCAAACGACCTCAAAGAAAAAGGGAAAACCGAGCCCCAGCATTTTGATAATGTCACAGCCTGCTTCGTCGATATCGTTAATTTCACCCAGAAATCAACCTCCATCGAGCCGGTGGTCCTGATCGAGGAGCTGAACCAGATCTTTACGGCCTTCGATAACATCATCCAGAACCATAACTGTGAGCGTATTAAAACGATTGGCGATAGTTATATGGCGGTTTCCGGCCTTCCTGTCCCTGATCCCAGGCACGCTTACCTGATCGTCAGCAGTTGTATCGATATGATCCGTTATATCAGGAAAAGAAATACGCAATCGCCCTATACATGGGAACTACGTGTGGGTGTCCATACCGGTGAGGTCATTGCAGGCGTTGTCGGGGTGAAAAAATATATTTATGATGTTTTCGGTGATACCATTAATACGGCTTCGAGGATGGAAAGCAATTCGGAACCGATGAAGGTCAACATTTCAGAATCGACCTACCAGCTCGTAAAGGATACCTTCGAAACTGAACCCAGGGGTGAAATTGAGGTGAAAGGGAAAGGGAGGCTCCGGATGTATTTTGTAAAACAACTTTAACATATCATTAACATTTAATAATCAGCTATTAAGCTACCTTTGACAGGTCAAGCAAAGCCCCCCGTAATTTGAAAAAGTTCATCATTTACATAATCCCCCTGTCGATTTGGGCCGGATGCCTTTCCGCACAGGCTGTCAATCCATTGGATCCTTTGCAGGGCGGGGAGAACGTGGCTTCTGCTTTCATCCTGGCCGGGCCCTTGCCGTTCAATACGGCAGGAACGACACTGGGCTATGCGGATGATTATGATGAGGTTTGCCCTTACACCGGCAGTACCGCCCCTGATGTAGTTTATTCCTTTACCCCTCCCGCAGGGGTCACCGTGGATATCGACCTTTGCGGATCTTCATTCGATACCAAGCTCTATATTTATGAAAATGCCGTTACACCTGGCTTTCCTTTCGATTGTAATGATGATTTTTATTTCGATGGTCCCTGCGGGCTTTATGTATCAAAGATAGAAGGACTATTCCTGGCAGGTGGCAATACGTATTATATCATAATCGACGGTTACAGTGAATTTGATTTCGGCGATTATATCCTTACAGTGTCTGAATTTGTCGCCCCTCCTGCCTGTGTATGGGGAGTGGATATCGTTTGCCCTTTCGGCTCCGCAACCGAAAGCGAGGCCTGCGGTGCAGATGCAAACGGCGGCTGTGATATGGCCCCCGGCACAGAGACCTGGGAAACCGTTCCTCCCGCCGGCGGCCCGTTCTGTGGCACAACCTGGGCCAACGGGGGCAACCGCGATACCGACTGGTTTGAATTGACCCTGACCGAAGCTTCTACTGTTATGCTTTCAGCCGATGCCGACCAGCTTATTATGTTCGGCCTGGTATCAGGCGGTACCGCAGGTTATGGAGGAAATCCCGATTGCCTCACCATCACGGGTATTTCGCCTTCCAACACCGCCGGCCCCTGCAATTTATCTTTTCTTGATCTTGGCATCCTCAACCCGGGAACTTACTGGTTCTATGTCGCTATGACCGTTTATAACGGGTACCCCTGCGATAATCATTACTGGATCGATTTTGATATTACTGCCGTGACATGCCCGCCGCCACTCGACCAGGCAGTCGCAAATATCACCACAACAACAGCAGAACTGGCCTGGACCGAAAGCGGCGCTGCAACCAGCTGGGAATACCAGCTTGGGCTTTCCGGCTTTACACCGGCCGTTTCAGGTATTGCTACCAGTTCAAATCCGAAGCCAATTTCAGGTCTTGTGGTGAATACGGATTATGATTTTTACGTAAGGTCGTTCTGCGACCCGGAATACAGCGAATGGGAAGGGCCATTTACATTTTCTACCCTCTGTGACCCTGTCACTTCACTTCCATGGACCGAAGGCTTTGAACCGGCATGGCCGCCGGATTGCTGGACAGACCCTGAAGCCGCCGATTACGGATGGAGCCAGAGCACATATGGCGCTGCTCATACCGGCACCGAATGGGCCTACTGCAACCTTTCCGGTGCGGCAATGGCCACGCCTCAATTCACGCTTTCTACCAATTCGGTCCTCTCATTCTGGTTCAGGGTCGAAGATGGGTCTTTTCCGCAATCTTTTAAGGTTAAGATCGGGAATAATGTGATTTACGAGGTTTCGGATGCTACAAATGAAACCTATAAATCCGTAGAGATCTCCCTTGCAGATTATACCGGGCAAACCGTTTCCATATCCTTCAACGGCGAAACAGGCGGCGGTGGACTGGATTTCGGTATTTGCATGGATGACGTTTCGGTAAAAGAATTCAAGACATGGCTCGGCTTCAATTCAGTCTGGAACAATAATGCAAACTGGAGCAACGGCACTGTCCCCACTCTTTCAGATCCCGTATTTATCCCCTCTGTGCCTTCAGGTGGCAACTTCCCGGTAATTTCCGGGGGCATCACGGCAGAATGCGATTTTATCGCTATCTCACCCGGCGCTACACTCCAGGTCAACAGCGGCAATAATCTGGACGTAAAAAATCCATAAATCTTTCTGAGCTTTAAACCTGGCTTTCGCTTGTCTTCTTTCTCCTTTTAGTATAATAAAGCGACAGGGCTATTGAAATTATGGCCAGGAATAAAAATGCCATTACGCGGTAAATGATCTCCACCCTCGCCAGGTCCACAATAAAAAGGTATAATGCCGTTGCACCCATAGTCCCGAGGGCAAGATAACGGTACTTGATGTTGTGCATGGCAAAACTGAGCAGGAAATACAGGGCCGCAGCCAGTGTCCAGGAAAGGGTTACGTAATTTCCCGGGACCAAACGGTAAAGTGCGTAAAGGACCATAATAAATCCCATCACCAGGTTGGTGTTCCGCAGCAACTCCGTTTTAATCTTCAATCTTTCCTTCTGCCAGTTCAAAGTCCTGGCAGTAATTAGGGCTACGAGGGCAAATGCAATATTGGCGCTGTTATCGGAATGCGCCGTCGTTAGATAAGCTGTTAAGAGAATGATCAACAGAATTGTGTTCATCACTACGATGACCCTGCTTTTGAACCATAAAGACATGGAAACCACCAATAAGCTTTGTATTGCAAGCAGGAAATATGCCTTCGGGAAACCGTAAATGCCGTATACCGTAACACTGAGCGCCATAAAACTGTAGAGGGCATATAAGGATGCCGTAACTTTCCATGAAGAGCGGGATTGCAGGAAAATGGAATACACCAGGCAAAAAAGTGCAATCGACCCGAACAGCAGGATGTAATTATCTTTAAAAAATGCAAGTACAAATATGGTTAGCAGGAAAGAGAATCCAAGACCGTTTATTATGATGGAAGATATGAGGCTGTAATCAGGGAAAAGGTCTTTCTTTCGCAGCAGCGCAATGGAGGAGTAAATGGCGGCGAATACATACAAATAGAAATAGCCTGACTGATGATCTTTTAACACCTGCAAAGTATGCCCCATAAAGGGATTTCCGAGCAACCAGCAAAGGTTGATGAAATAAACAAGGAAAATTGAGAAGACGAGAAGCTTCCACCATCCGAACCGGTTGAGAAAATAAACCGAAGAAGCTGAGATTAAAACCAGGACAGGCAGTAAAAAATGAGTCTGGTCGCTCAGGACTGCAGTTACGCCGGCCATTATAAAAGCCAGTACGGCCATGCCCTGTGATTCAGTACGGATTGCAATATATCCTTGGAAAAAGCTCACGGCAAGAAGAAGGATCAGGCTCGGATAGAGGGAACCGATCAAAGGGTCTTTCGTGAAAAAATGCAGTTGCATGGTTACAATGAAAAGAAGAACGTAGCCGGTAAGGCTGAAAATGGAGGATAAATTTTTGTGAGAATCTTTCAGGTACCTTGAGACAAAAAACAATCCTGCCGTTGCGGTAAATCCGATGACAGAGGCTAATAGCGCCATGCCTTTGCTTTGCAGGAATTTTTCCAGGAAGATGATCCCGAAAAGCAGGACCAGGTTTCCCAGCCAGGCAAGGCCATGTTCGCCAAAACTGGATTCGATGCTCGACCCGTCGAATTCCAGCTCAGCTTCTTCCGGATCAGATTTTTCAACGATTTTCTCAATCCGTGGTGTCCGGTTACCGGCAAGCTCGGATTCGAGCACCGATACCCGCTGTTCCAGAGAAAAAATCCGGCCGGCAATATCATCCTGGCCCATAGAAATAATGCTGCTTTGCTTTCCCATGATGAAACTCCTTTTAATGTTAAACACTAATTAAACAACATCGGTATGCTTTTTCCAGGGCGGTAGCAACCAAAGCAAGAAAGCTAAAATAAAGAATGGAACAATGAACCATAATAAGGATAACCAAACATCTAATCCTCTGATTAAATCAACTTTATAACTGGTAAATCCATAGAAACTTTTAGAGAAAAGCTGACCGCCGATAACTACGTTCCACCTCATATAGAATATTCCCACAAGAACACAGACACTGATGGCCCAGTATATAATTTTCCTTATCCTGGCTCTTGGCTTTTTAAATTGCAGAAATCCTAATGTTGCCAGGGGAATTAATGTTCCTACTCCAATCTGCATGATAAAAAAGGTGAAGAACAATTTACCGCGAACCAGGATTTTTAGTATATCAAAGGACTCATCAGCTTCGTAAATCCGGTGGATCTGGTCCAGGCTTTCCAGGGTAAAATCCAAAATCAGAATATAAAATAAATATTTTGCAATGGTATCCAGGGCGTTCATTTCAACTTTCTGTTTGCGCAAATAAGTGACCATCATATAAATGAACATCACAAGGGCAATTCCTGATACCATAGCTGAAAACAGGAAAATTACAGGCATCATAACGGTTGACCACCAGGGGTTAGCTTTTATAGAACCAAAGATAAATCCCACATATCCATGCAATAAGAATGCAGAGGGTATACCAATTACCGTAATAAAATAACCAAGTTTATCATCCGTTTTTCTTGATTTAGGAGAAGTATCACTAATCCATAATGTAAGTGCTTTATATAAAAACTTCATAAAGCCTTTCTTTTGCTGCGACCAGATCACCATATCATACCTGTAATCGAACCAGATTTCAAGTAATAGTACTACCATTAAATACCATAGATATACGAAACCAAAAATGGCCATGGCAGATGTTAAATGTGGTGTAATGAGCATTTCATAAAACCTCAACGGTTGCCCAAGATGGCTGATTAATGGCATGGTCGCCACCAACATGAAAGATAAAGCCGTCAGCAAGGAAATTTCATACGTCGGCCGTAAAGCTTTAATATCAAATACCCTGTTCAAAGAGGCAAGGATAAATGCCCCGGCAACGAGCCCGGTTATGTATGGATACATGACAATTAACAAATCCCAGTTCAGCGCAATTTCGTTAGGATAAATATAGCCGTCCAGGTTGGCTAATGCTTCATATAAAGATTTAATTTTATCCATATCAATGTACCTCCTGGCTCAGATCGTTATAAAACAACTTGGATTCTGTATTTAATTGTGGCTTAAGAACGGAACAATTGTGTTCTTTAATAAATAAAGACACCTCACTCATTTTATCATTCAAGTCTCCATAAATCCTTGCACCTGTGGGACATGCCATCATACATGCCGGATCCAAACCTTTTACCAACCGATGATAACATAAAGTACACTTATCAACGACCCCTTTTCTGGGATCAATATACCGGCAACCGTAAGGGCATGCCTGGACACAGTATCCGCAACCAATACAATAACTCTGATCTACCAGTGCAAGCCCTTCTGGCGACTCAAAAGAGGCTCCTACCGGGCAAACCTGTGTACAAGGCGATTTTGCACAATGGTTACACATTTTGGGGACAAAAAAAGTCTTGTAAATTTCTTCATCGGGCACCGGTTGAATAAACCCATCGATTCCTCCGTTTGGAGATGAAACTTTAATCTGTCCGTCGTTTGTGATCGTATATTGTTCAACCCAGTTCCGAAAGAAAAAAGGTTCCTGCATCACATCGTTTTCGATTTTGCAGGCTCTTGCACAACTACCACAACCAATGCATTTTTCGATATCAATAGCGATTCCATACCACTTACCTTTGCCAGTGGGTTTTTTACCGGCAATGACGAACTTATACGGACTCAGAAGGGAGACGAATACAAGGCCTCCGGCAAACAAACTTGAATTCTTAATGAATTCGCGTCTGGAAAAATTTCCCTTAACATTGCTCATGGTTGATGAGGATTATGACAAGTTATACATTCTTCACCTTCATAGTGCTCAATAGCATCTACTTGTTTAATGATATCCTTAGGGCTGGCCAAATTTTTGATATGGCACCGCAGGCACAATTGCCTGTCTTTGTTTATTTCCAGATCATTTAATTCGGGTTCATCAGCGTGCTTAAATCCGACACTATGACAAATTTCACACTCAATGGATTTATGTGCACTTTCTTCTTTCAGCCCGGCAATGGAATCATGGCACATAGCACATGTTTCCGTCTGAACAAATTTGATCTCGTTACTTGAAATTTCTATTAACGCATTCCCGCGATAGGGTCCATATTCCCTCCATGATTCAGGAGTAAGATAATATTTGAGGACCAGCATCAATCCAATAAAAATAGCGAAAGCAATTAGTAATCGTCGTACTTGAACAGGCATATGAACTATAGGTTAAGTGTTAGGTGCGTTTCTCATTCTTCAGTTATCCAATTTTATAACTCTTTTCTTTTCCAGGCTATCAATGCTAAATCCTTCAAATAGAATGGCAATGGCAATTTTTGAAATGAAAATAAATAGTAAGGCGCCTGCTGAGAAAATCATGGCTGCTGTTCGTATCTCGGTTTCAGAAGGTACATAAAAGAAATATTGTCCTAACGTATCCGGGGTAAACCCTGGGATTATTAATGTGATCCCTTTTTCAAGATAAACACTGAAGTATATTAACACGGCCCCAATATTTAATGTAAGAAAATTTTTGCGGGTTTTGGGAACCAGAAACAGTATAAAAGCGGTCACTCCCATCAGGATAGAAGCCCAGCTGTATACTGCAATCACCCTGTTCTGCTCAACTCCCTTTAACAGATATTCCCAATAAACTATATGCTCTGTATTGGAGTAAAATTCTTTGAAAAATTCTGAAATGGTAAAGAACAGATAAATGAACATGGCATAGACCATTAATTCTGCAATTGTGAAAATTGCTTCATCTTTAATTTCAAACTTTGTTGTTTTTCTTAAAACCTGGAAAAGCAGTATAAGTATGGCCGGGCCTGAACAGAAAGCAGTTGTTAAAAACCTGGGTGCAAGTAAGGCGCTGTTCCAGTATGGACGTGCGGGCATTGCATTATAAAGGAATGCAGTGACTGTATGGATCGCGATGGCAGCAGGAATACTTAACAATACCAGCGGCAGAATGAATTTTTTATTATATCCTTTTTTATAAAAATGGGTATATAATAAATAGGTAACTACGATGATATTTATCAGAAAATAAGTGAATAATACAAAGAAGTCCCAGGAAAGAACCGAATCAGGAAAATTCATTGTGCCTGCAAATGGAAGCATGTGCCAGAAGCGAAGCGGATGTCCGATATCAACCATTATAAAGCAAATGCACATGATAACAGCACAAATGGCTAATATCTCCCCAAAAATTACAATCTCTTTAATTGGTTTCCAATCATAAATATAAGCAGGGATGACCAGCATAACAGCTGCAGCAGCAACCCCAACCAGGAAAGTGAAGTTGCCGATATAAAACCCCCATGAAACAGAGTCTCTCATATTTGTTACAATCAGCCCCTCATTCAATTGATCATAATAACCGAGCAGACCCCATACCATTAAAACGACAAGAAAAAACAAACTCGCGTAATAAGCCCTTCCTCCTTTTGTGATAATTTTTAAACTACCGGATATAAACCTCAAGAACTTCATAACTGCTTATTTTTAATGAATTATACACCAAAGAAATAATAGAATTTAGGCTGGGTGTTAAGCTCTTCTTTAAAAACCAGCACGCGTTTGTTTTCCAAAATGTACCTTATTTCACTATCAGGATCAAGTAAATTACCGAACTTCCTGGATCCTGTCGGGCATATCTCAACACATGCAGGATATCTTCCTTCCCTTACACGCTGAATACAAAAAGTACATTTTTCGACAACACCTTTCGGGCGGGGCCTGTTTCCTAAATAATGAGTCACAGGATTGATCTCTTCATCGGGCACATTAGGTTCAGCCCAGTTGAAATGCCTGGCTCCATATGGGCATGCAGCCATGCAGTAACGACATCCAATACACCAATTATAATCTACAACAACAATTCCATCTTCCTCCTGCCAGGTAGCCTTTGTCGGACAAACCGTTGTACATTGAGGATTCCGGCATTGCTGACATTGAACTGGCATATAGAAATGCCCTTCTTCCGGGACCGTTTCAGGATTATAATGAACATCAGCATGAGCAATGTCGATACCTTTGTCCTTATCCATTTGCAGCACCTGAATCCAGTGAACTTGCGGATCGCGCGACAGGTTATTTTCCTCAACGCATGCATATACGCACCTCCTGCAGCCAACACACCGGGATAAATCCAACCCATATCCAAATAAAATTCCATCCGATGCGGATTTATCTGATACTGAAAATGGCTTCCCGTATTTTTCAGTGTATTTCACTTCAAGATTTTTAACAATTTCATCCTTCTCAGCCTTTGTCAAGGTCTTGAAATTTTGCTGAAAGAAATTCTCTAATTCTTCCGAATTACATCCGGCTAATGTGGCAGTTCCGGCAGCAAGAACAGGCAGCTTTTTTAAAAAATCCCGTCTTGAATTATTTTTTACTTCCTTTTGCATATCCAGAAGATTTCGTCGATTTTAAATTATTATCGCTCAGTATTTTTATGGGCCACAGGGGCCGGTGCTGGATTAATCCTTGTTGAAACCTGAAACTTTTCATTTTTGATTATGCTATCGGCTTCAGACTTTGATAAAGTGATATACTTTTCTTCAGAATATTTATTCGATTTTCTGAATTTCATAAACAAAAAAGCGCTTATTGAAACCATGGAAAGAGGAATTAATTTTAGAAAATCTCTTCTTGAATTATGATCCGCTTTTTGCATATTAACCTGGATTTTTAAATGGTTATAAATGAATATCTTCTTGCCTGACCGGAGGAGGCATGGGTTGAATCGGTTTAAACTGTGGTGAATGAGGGTTGTGGCAATGCACACATAAAAGGTATTGTTTTTTCCCATTCCACTCTCCTGTTCGTTGCCCATGAACACCAACTTTCCAATCCCTTAATTTATCACCGTGGCATTGACCGCATAATTTGTATGACTCATCAAAACCAACCCGCTTTCCACTGGCAAGTTTAAGTGAATCCCTGTCATCCGTATCATGGCAATCAAGGCACCAACGGTTATTACTATCATGGTCAAATATTGCAGTTATGTCATCATGCATATCTACCAATTCCCTTCTGACAGGATTGGATTCAATCTCATTATGGCAATCATTACAAGGGAAAATGCCATCTGTGAGAGGTGGAGATTTCACTGCAATTTCTTCAATTCCTTTATTTTCTTTAACAAAAGAATTTTCCGGATTTACGCCCTCATTATTGCTGCAGCTATATAACAACCCTATAATGAATAGTGGGAACACAAGGAGGCACCGGTTTAACAGTTTTTTGATCTGCGGAGGCATATACTTATTTATATGTAAACATTTATATAGGTACGAAAATAATATAAGAAATTCAGCAAATGCAACAGGGAGGCTCAATTTGTACTGATTCTAAATTGGTTAAGGGGAAAAACCGGGGAGCCTAAGATGGAGAATTCGCTTAGTTTGGCCACCAGTTTTTGCATCTTCCAGCCCCCACCCCAAGAGGGTGTCTCAAAAGAGAGCACCTTCTTTTTTGATTTAGATACTTTGGAAAATTTTTTTTCAACTGACCGGGTATTTTTTAAAAAAATCCCGATTAACAGTTAAGGTATCACAATTTGTGATACCTAAAAACTATATGTTCAGGCTAACACAAGAAGAAACAGATTTCATGGTATCGCAAAACGCGATACCTTCCAGGCAACATCTTGGCGGTCATTTACCTTACGTATTTACCGAACATGGCGTTTTAATGCTTGCTGCATAAACTATTGGGGCACGATGAAAATATATTGCTTTGCTAGGGCATCCGAAAAGTTTCAATATATTTACCGTGCTATCTTCCAGCCCCCACCCGGGAGAGGGAGATGGAATATGGAGCTGTCCATTATGAAACAAGCCAGAAAGAGCGTGACGAACAACGAACAAATCAATCTATTAAGCCATGGTGATTCTATACTATTTGTATTACCACATTTATAGAATTACACAAGTCTTTATGTTTGGGTTAAGTAGACCTCATTATCGAGCATCTGCAATATTTGGGGTCTGTTCAGGATTAAATATCTTAACAATTTTTAAATTAATTAATTGGAACTTAAACAAGTACCTTACCATTTTCTTAATAGTCGCATGGGTATGTCTTCATATGGTTTATTTTATAAATCCAAAGAGGCATAAAAAAATCTTCTCAAAGTATTTGTATGCTTCCTTTAAGGCTAAAACATTAGGAACTATATTATCTTTAATCTACATTTTCCTTTCAATTTTCATTTACATTAAGGTCAGTATATAAGTTATTTTCCCTGATTTGAATGATTTGTACTAAAATCTTAATAAGCAAGATTTCTGGAAAAAATCATGAGATATAATGCACCTGCCATGCAAAAGATAAATATTATTCAGGCGTTTCGTTGGGAGGGGGCAGAAAAATTTAGATAATAGCGAAGGTCGAAGAGCCTTCTTTCTTAAAATCCATGATACATTCCAAAACGCTCTGCTTCACTTCATCCGGAGTGGGGTTCAGTTCGAGGGATGTAAACTTTCCGTTCTCCGGGTCAATGCGGTTATAGATCTGTAAATAAAGATGGAAGATGATTTTTAAACTCAGAAGGTATCGCGGTTCCAGTTTGTCCCTCAGCATCCGGATCGCCTTTTCGGTATCGACCATATACTTTCCTGCATAATCCTTGTACTCCTTTACAACAGCCCTGAAGCCGGGACGTATCTCCCCTCCTTCAGCCATCCGTTTCAGGTCTTCCGGCTTTAATCCATGCTTTGCAAGAATATCGAGGGCAAAGTAATTCAGGTTGTTGAACTGGTCCTTCTGAAAGTCGCGTATGATATGGACAAGATAACTGAAGATGGCGCATGGCCTGGCAACATCGGAAATGACAAGATTTGCCGGTACGTATTCTCCCTGCAGCCTGTCGAGGCAGCAGAGATGGACAAATACCGAGGCGGGCCCATTCGAAGCGCCTTCGGAATAATCGAGAAACTCCTCGAAGGTACGAAAGCCGTCGTGGTGGATGTCGTAAACCATGGAACGGGCAAAGTTGTAGAAAAAATGCAAAGGGATACGGAAACGGTGGATAGTCTCAGTAACTTCTGCAAAAACCGGATCATTCGAACGGTCCAGGCCAAGGCAGTCGATCCAGGCATTCACCTGGTCGGCGTATATCTTCTTCTCCATACAGCTCAGCATGTTGTTCAGCGACTTGCGGTCGTCGATCATATCGTCGATATGGCGCATGAACCGGTAAATGGTCTTTGCCGCCTGGTACCGGTCATCCTCCCAGAACCTTGCTGCAATGAGAATGTTCGGATGATCTTTTATTTTATGAAAATCAATCTTTTCAAGTGTTTCAGCAATCTGCCTTTCGAAATATTGCATGAGAAATTAGTGGTTTGGTTATAAGAAATCCCTTGTAATTTTTTCGGCTGTCAACCGTGCGGAAATTAACGCAAGCGGCACCCCATTCCCGGGATGCGTGCTGCCCCCTGCAAAATATAGATTTTTGAATTTCGGGTGCCTGTTATGCGGACGGAAGTATCCCATCTGGAAAAGATTATGGTTCAGGCTCCCGAAAGTGGCCCCGCGCGACAGGTTGAACATATTCTGCCATGTTACCGGCTGGTATACTTTTTCAAACTTAATATGTTTTTCGAAATCAGGCAACCCTTCCAAAGCAAGACGCTTTAGCACAGACCTTTTCGCATCTTCCCTTATTATTTCCCAATCCATGCCCCCATGCTTCCCTGCCTTCATGGTTCCCAGGCCCCAGGCCCCTATGGCGACCAGACCAAAATTACCAACCGGCCCAATCACCCAT
>CAYJNJ010000081.1:0-22528 GCA_964371595.1 uncultured Bacteroidales bacterium
CCCTGGAACCCTGGAACTTTGGAACTTTGGAACCCTGGAACAGTGGAACATCGGAACCATGAGCACCCAAAACTCAAAACCCGATAAAGCTGAAAGCGTTACCGGGTTTTGTACGTGGAGTATATCGGAGTCGAACCGATGACCTCTTGACTGCCAGTCAAGCACTCTAGCCAACTGAGCTAATACCCCGTGCTGCGGAAATTCCAAATACCAAGCACCAAATTCCAAATAAATTCAAAACCTGAAATTCCAAATCCCTTGCAAAAATATAAAATTTTTCAAACTAATGACCCTTTCTCTTTATTCACTTTTCGTTCTTCACTATTCACCCTTCACCGTTCTCCGTTCTCCGTTCACCGTTCACTCTTCACCCTTCACTAACATGCCCTCGCGGTTTGCAAGATCCCACGTGGTGGCGAAGATCGCGCGGACGATCGTTTCCATTCGGTCGTACAGGATCTTGTCGGGTGTGTCGGTTACTTCGTGGTAATCGTCGTGGAAGCCGGTGAAGTAGAACATCGACGGGATGCCGTGCTTTGCAAAGTAATAATGGTCGGAGCCGCCGCGGTTATTCCTGCGGAACTCTATCCTGTCTTCAAGGCCGGGAGCGGCGAGGCTGCAGTTCTTGCGGGACACCTCTAACAAACTGAGCGAAAGATAGGCGTAACCTGAAATGTAATCCGGGTTGCTTTCGAGTTTTCTACCGATCCGCCCGATCATGTCGATGTTCACGCAGGCATAGGTGCTGTCGAGGGAGATCAGCGGGTGCTGAGAATAGTATTTCGAGCCATACAGGCCAAGCTCTTCGGCCGAGACCGCCATGAAAATGATCGTCCGCCGCGGCCGGACCCCATCCTGTGCCGCCATGGCAAAGGCCCCGGCTAGCTCCATCACGGCCGCAGTGCCGGAAGCATTGTCGTCGGCGCCGTAATAGATTCCTTCCTTGTCCATCCCGAGATGGTCGTAATGGGCAACCACAACGACGGCCTGCAGTTTCAGGTCGGTGCCTTCTATAATGCCGATCACGTTTGAAGTCGGAAAGGAATGGCACTCGCTGGATGCTTCAATCGAAACCTCTCCGCTGAAGCGGCCTGCGGTTGTTTTCCGTCCTTCTTCCATTTCATGTAAAGCCGCCAGAAGTTCCTTCGGCCTCTGATCAACCAGCCGTGCCGCTGTCTTCACGTTCATGTAAGCCGAAAAGGCATGTTTATGCACTATAATCTCGTCATCCTTAACGGGATAGGAGATATTCGGCTTCGGGTCGTAATAATCACGGGCTTTCAGGAACTTTTTATAATCAGCTTTATTTCTGGAAATAATAAACACCCCTTCAGCGCCCTTTTCCGCAGCCATGGCGGCTTTGCTGAAGTAATACCCTTTTCTGGAGATCTCTTTCTTGCCTGAAATATACGATATGCCTTCTTCATCTCTCGGTTCACCGGTAAAAACCAGCATGATCTTTCCTTTCACATCGATATTCCCAAAATCGGAATATGCGGAATCCTCGATGCCAAAACCGGCAAACACTACCGGGAAATCGCCGCTGATATCCACCGGGTCGCTCAGGAAAAGAAAGTCCTTCCCTACCCTCGTTTCAGCGCCATCCACGGCCATCCGCTGGTCCTTCCATAAACATTCGTCCAGGGTAAAATCCTGGGAATAGGTTGGCTTGCCGTAAATCTCCGGTTTGCCCAGGCCTGCTTTCTCAAACTCCGAGGTAATGTAGTCCTTCGCCCTGAACATGCCCCTGCTGCCCGTAAACCGGCCTTCGAACTCCGGAGAGGCGAGCTTATAGACGTGAGTGGAAAGCTCTTCTTTTGTAATGCTTTTGGAATAATGCAGAACCAGTGTATCCTGGGCGAAAAGAAGGGAAATCTGAAAGAAATATACAGATGCTAAAATTAAGATTGCAGTAAGGTTTCTCGCAGATTTACGCAGATGATAAGCAGATTTACGCAGATTAAGTTTATGAGTCACATTCAGATCTGTGAAATCTGCGGTAAAATCTGCGAAAATCTGCGAGAAAACCATAAGTTAATAACTAAATTAATCCATACAAAGCTACTAACAAAAACCTAATGTTACAGATTACAGCCTTATGACTGCTTAATGACTACTTAATGACTACTTAATGACTACTTAATGACTACTTAATGACTACTTAATGACCACCTAATGACCATTAATGACCACGAAATAGCTATTTTTACCCTCAAATTCCCACCCCATGAAACGCCTCTTCGCTGCCGTAAAGGTCCATCCATCGCCGGAATTCATGAAAACTTACAACAGCCTGCGTTCGGGACTGAAATTCTGCCGCATCACCTGGGTGAAGCCGGAAAGCATCCATATCACCTTGAAATTCTTCGGGGAGACGGAAGAGAAGCGCATACCGGAAATCAGCAGGGTCCTGAAAGAAGTAGCTTCAAGCCACAAGCCTTTTACCTCAGAGCTGGTGAACGTGGGCATTTTCGGCAGCTCTTACGCCCCGAAGGTCATCTGGTTCGGGATTGAGAATGCAGAACCCTTGAAAAAACTTGGCTCCGACGTCTTACAGTCGGTCGAGACTATAGGCTGGGAGCACGACAGGCAGAATTTTGTGCCTCACCTTACCATTGGCAGGATCAAGGAAATTCCTGACAAGCAATTGTTTCAAAAGATAATAGATGGGCACAAAAAAACCCGGATGCAGGAAATCGACATCCGGGAATTTCATCTTTATGAAAGCATTTTACTTAAAGATGGGCCGGTCTATAAGGTCCTGGAAAGCTATAAACTCTCAGTTTAAAGTTCAAAGTGCAAGGTTGATTCAGATATTGCAAGATGCCTTTGAGCCACAAAAGCACAAAGACACAAAAAACCACAAAATCTTTTATAAATATTTTTGTGAAATTTCGTGTTTTTGTGACTTAGTGGCCAAAAATCTAAAATCAACTTTGAACTTTTCTGCCAAGGAAGTGGCTCAAAACAAGGGCAATCCCTCCAAACAGGAATACCATGGAGAAATAGGAGGCTTCGGGGCCAAGTTCGGTGCTTACTTCTAAAAGGTTTCCCATCAGGATGCCGATGGCAAGGCCGATCATTAAAAGTCCGTAGCGAAGTGAGGTAAGCTTTTCTGTTTTAGGTTCCTGGAAGATGGAAGGATCAGCACCTTTTTCCAGTAAGGCCAAACGCTCTTTCCGGCGGATATTCAGGTAGATAACTGCGTAAAGAAAGCCGAAAATGATGGCCATGACGAAGATTGGGGTTAGCTCTAGCATAGTTTTAAATTTTGAATGTTGAATGTTGAATGTTTAATTTTGAATTATTAATACTTATTATATAATTTGGAACCTGGAATTTGGAATTAGGAATTCTCTTCCGGTTTTGCCCATTTGACGGCAGGGTTTTGCGGGAGGTTACACTTATGAATTAATTTCACAATGATTTACAGTTTACAATATAAAATATGAGCCCGCTCCGTAATGTCAAATTTCTGAAAGTTGCCACTAAAGCACCAAAACACAAAATCACACAAAAAATTGGTTATCAATGTAATAATATTTTGTGAATTTTCGTGTTTTAGTGATTTTGTGGCTTTTCGGAGGGGCAAGCCCACTTCATATTACCTTTATAAGAAATTCATTATTACTTTGTAACCTTCTTCACTCTTTCCCGTCAAATGCCAGGATGGAACACAGGGACGACAACCATTACATCAATGAGGTGATTGCCGGCAACACGGCCTCTTTTGCAGTGTTGATCGACAGGTACAAGGACCTGGTGTTCACCATTGCGATGAATATCACCCGCAACCGCGAAGATGCCGAGGAAGTCGCCCAGGATGCTTTCCTGAAAGCTTTCCGCAAACTCGACAGCTTCCGGAAAGAATCGGGATTCCAGACCTGGCTGTACCGGATCGCTTACAACGAGTCGATCTCCAGGATCAGGAAGAATAAGGTGAAGCTACTCGACCTGGAAGAAGAGATCACTGAGGGTGTAGCGGAAGAGGAAGTGGAGGAAGAAGTCGGCGGGCTGGATGAACAGGAGCAAAAGCTGGTCGTAGCAAAGATCCTCGGCGGGCTCCCGGAGACAGACAGGGCGATTGTAACCTTGTTCTATCTTGAAAACCACACGGTTAACGATATCGCAGATATCACAGGATTGAGTGAAAGCAATGTGAAAGTCAGGCTACACCGGGTGAGAAAAAGAATTTATTCAGACCTGCAACAGATTTTACAGAAAAGAACGTTAAGAATAACATAAGATTTCCAGATATGAATACCCAGGACAAACAGGATGAATTTATCAGGAAGCTGATCCTGAAGAATGGCATCGAAAAGGCGCCGGACAGCTTCACGGACAAGGTGATGGAACAGGTGAGGGCTACGCCGGCCATCGACGATTCGCCGCTTTTTTCAAAAGGGACCTGGATCGCCATCATCATGGGGGCCGCGGCCCTGATCGCAGTTATTTTTACAGTTGATATACCTTATATTGATAAGATCTTCACTTCCACCGGGATACAGAAAATGTCGATGGATATTTTCTCAAAGGGTTTCTTTGGGATGATGGCGGCTTTTTTCAAAAGTCTGAATATCTCAAGTATTTCGATAGTGATCGTGATCGCTGCTGCGGGGCTGGTGCTGCTGGAGAGGCTGCTGCGCAGGCGGTTTACAGAGACGGGGATGCTGATTGTGTAGGTTTAGTTCTCACAGAGGTTCACAGAGGTTTTCACAGAGAAACTCAGAGTTAATTTATAATTCTGACGATTGCATCCTTAAGCCTGCTGCTGTTGAAATTTATCAGCAATCCCACTCGTTTCCCAGTCAACTTTAGATATGTTAATAATTGCTTATGATGAACGTCTATAAGTTATTCTACAGATTTCACTTCGACAATTACAAGTTCATCAACCAAAATATCCAGTCTGAAACCAATATCAAACCTGACTTCTTCATATTCCACAGGTATGCCGACCTGGTTTTTAACGCTATGTCCCGCTTTACGCAGCTCATAGGCTAATGCATTTTCATAAACTGATTCCAATAATCCAGGCCCCAGTTTCGTGTGCACTTTGAGCGCCGCACCAATAATTTCATAAGTAATTTTATTCTCTTCCATATTCTGTGATCTTTGTGTAAACCTTTGTGTACCTCTGTGAGAAATATCTAAACCTCTCTACACCTGTTTATCCGGTTTTTCCCAAAAAATACCCGGTCAGACCCCAAAAAAAGTTAATTTTGCACCCTTAATCCTGCTAACCAATCATTCTATGAACCTGGATACCACCCCGGAAGAAAAACCCGGCAAATCGCTTCATTTCATCGAGCAGATCATCGAGGAAGATATTCGCAACAATAAAAACGACGGCCGCGTCCTGACCCGCTTTCCCCCTGAGCCGAACGGTTATCTCCATATCGGCCACGCCAAATCCATCTGCCTCAATTTCGGCCTCGGGAAGAACTACGGCGGCAAGACCAACCTCCGCTTCGACGATACTAATCCCACGAAGGAAGAGCAGGAATATGTCGACTCGATCATGGACAATGTCCACTGGCTCGGGTTCGACTGGGAAGACCGCCTCTTTTTTGCTTCCGATTATTTCGACCAGCTCTACGAATGGGCGGTATTTCTTATCAAAGAAGGAAAAGCTTATGTAGATGACCACAGCGCCGAGGAGATCAGCGAGCAGCGCGGGACGCCCACCCAGCCCGGCGTGGAAAGCCCTTTCCGCAACCGTTCGGTAGAAGAAAACCTGGATCTTTTTGAAAGGATGCGCAATGGTGAATTCCCAGAAGGCTCAAGGATTCTGCGTGCAAAGATCGATATGGCCTCGCCCAACATGCACATGCGCGACCCGGTGCTGTACCGTATCCTTTTTGCCAGCCACCACCGCACCGGCGACAAATGGTGCATCTACCCGATGTACGACTACGCCCATGGCCAGTCGGACTATATCGAAGGCATCACCCATTCTATATGCACCCTGGAGTTCGAGGTGCACCGGCCGCTCTACGACTGGTTCCTCGACCAGATCGTGAAAGATAAAACCGCATCCCGGCCCCGCCAGATCGAATTTGCCCGCCTTGACATGACATACACCGTTATGAGCAAGCGGATGCTGCTGCAACTGGTGCAGGAAAACCTCGTCAACGGCTGGGACGATCCCCGGATGCCTACTATTTCCGGCCTCAGGAGGCGCGGCTTTACACCCGCTGCCATCCGTAATTTTGCAGACACCATCGGCGTCGCAAAACGAGAAAATGTGATTGACGTAGGACTGCTTGAATTCTGTGTCAGGGAAGACCTGAACAAGATGGCCCCGCGCGTGATGGCGGTCCTGAACCCGCTGAAGGTAGTGCTGACAAACTACCCGGAAGGACAGGTCGAAGAATTCGAAGCTGAAAATAACCCGGAAGACCCGGATGGCGGCACCCGCATGGTCCCCTTTAGCCGTGAGCTGTTTATCGAGCAGGAAGACTTCATGGAGACCCCTCCGCCGAAGTATTTCCGCCTGGCCCCGGGTGCCGAGGTCCGCTTGAAAAATGCTTACATCATCAGGTGCGAGGAAGTAATCAAAGATGCCACGGGAAAAGTAACTGAAGTCAGATGCACCTACGATCCCGAAACCCGCAGTGGATCAGGCAGCCTGAAGAAGGTAAAAGGCACGTTGCATTGGGTCTCCGTTGATAAAGCGATACCGGTGGAAGTACGGCTTTACGACCGGTTGTTTTCCGATCCGGAGCCAACAGGCCATCATGACAAAGATTTCAAGGAATTCCTGAACCCTGATTCCCTCAAAGTCATTTACCCGGCATTCATAGAGCCCAGCGTAAAAGGCAGCAAACCCTTAACACACTACCAGTTCCAGCGCATCGGCTATTTCAATGTCGACCCGGATTCAACCGCTGAAAAGATGGTATTTAACAGGACGGTAGCGTTGAAAGATCCGTGGGCGAAGATGGCGAAATAGTGAACGGTGAAGAGTGAACAGAATTAATTTGGAATTTGGAATTTGGAATTTGGAATTTTATTTATCTTTGCGCCCTCATTGCCCGATGGTGTAACTGGCAACACGTCTGACTCTGAATCAGAAGAGTTCAGGTTCGACCCCTGATCGGGCAACAGAATACCAAAATACAACCCCGTGTAAATCAATCTTTTGCACGGGGTTCGTTTTTTCTGTCTTTTATCGGGAATATGTTATCTTTGAGTTAGATTCTTATCGGACGAACTTAACAGGATTATTAACTTTAACTAAACCCGATTGATCTGCCAGACCAGGTTAATATTGATTGTTTACTGCATTATCCTTTCTATGCCTTTATTTCCGCAGTAAATAGAACAGGACGCCGGCATTTTAATTGCTGACTCTTTGCTCAATGAAGGCAAGTATGAAAAAGCTATCACCAAATACCAGGAGTATATTGATTCACAGGGCAGGCTGAGGAATAGTCATAAAAAAGACATTTCTTACTGTTTTGAGAATATTGGGGTGTGTTATTATAAGCTGGATAACTATGACGATGCTATTGGATGTTTTATAAAGGCCCTGGACCTTCATAAAGAACTGGGTAATCGTGAATCAATGGCCTCTATGCTGAACAATATCGGACTGAATTATAAGATGCTTGGTAACTATGATAAAGCTATTGAATATTACAGCCAAACCCTGCTGATCGATGAAGAGAGCGGTAATGCAGAAGACATGGCTAAAACGATAAATAATATCGGGATGGTCTACCGTACCTGGGGTAAATATGACAAAGCCATTGAATATTTAGAAAAGTCCCTTCTCCTTAAAAAAGGTCTTAATGACCAGACCGGAATATCCAGTTCATTGAATAATATGGGCCTCGTTTATAGCGAATGGGGAAAATATGACCAGGCCATCCTCATTTTCAGGGAGTCATTTGTAATGGAGGAAACTTTAAAGAACGATAGTGAAGCAGCCAAGAGACTGAACAACCTGGGCAGGGTCTATTTTTACATGGAACAATATGACACAGCCATGTTATATTTTGAAAAATGCCTGGCTATCCATGAAAGGGACAACAACCGGAATCAGATCGCATTGGTTTATAACAACATAGGAAAAGTATATCTTTCAAAGCAGCAATATAAAAATGCAGATTTTTTCCTCACATCCGCACTTAAGATATTCAATGAATTGGGGAGGGAAGGGGAAAAGTCGACCGTCCTGGCCAATCTCAGCAATATTAACCAGGCTTTGGGTCATAGTGAAAAGGCCCTGCAACTGCTCGATAGCAGCACCATGATAGCAGAAAAGTTAAATCTCAGGAAGCAGATTCAGCATAACTATCTGTACTTTTCAGAAATATACGGAGAACTTAAGGATTTTGAAAAATCACTTCAGTATTATAAGAAATATACCGCCGAAAAAGATTCAATGTTTTCCATAGAAATACACAGTCAGTTATCTGAATTCCAGGTCAAATATGAAAAAGAAAAAGACCAGTTACAAATATTAGCCCTTGAAAAGGAAAACCTTCAAAAGACCAACCAGCGCAATGCTTACATGTTTATTGGATTTGGGATTCTAATCATGGCATTGTTCAGTGTCATATATTTCCATCAAAAGGCAGGACATATCCGGACCATTTCCGATCAGAAGATACACCAACTGGAGGAGGAAAAGAAACTGATAGCCGCGAAGTTGCTTGTCGAAGGCCAGGAAGTGGAAAGAAAACGCATTGCCACTGAACTTCACGACGGCCTGGGGGTGTTATTATCGGCAACCAAAATGCAATTCTCCATAATCCGTGATAAAAGCCCGGAGAACAGGGAATTGATCGATAAAGCAGGACGGATGCTTGAACAGGCTTCAGGCGATGTCAGAAAGATATCACATAACATGATGCCCGGGCTCCTGACACAACTTGGCTTTTTTGAGGCAATTGAAGATCTTTTTGAACAAATTGCAGACGACCATGACCTGACTGTTGTTTGTAACATCCCGGAAAACCAGGAAAGACTGGCTGAAAATAAAGAGATCATGCTTTACAGGATTGTACAGGAAATGGTAAACAATACCCTGAAGCATGCCCGGGCAAGCAATATAACCCTTCAGATCCGGGTGAACAATGGCATACTGGACCTGATTTATTCTGATAATGGAAAAGGGTTTGATTTCAGGGAAAAATCAGAAGCAGCAACACTGGGACTACAAAGCATACAATCGAGGGTTAATTTTTTAAATGGTAAGATCGATTTTATTTCGAAACCAGGTGAAGGTCCAAAATACATCTTGCAGATACCAACCTAAATAGTCAATAGCTTCTGCTGGTATTCATTCACCTGGTAAAGAAATGCCTGCATCCGGGTGTCGATGGAGGCGTCATCCTGCCCGTCGTAGGCAAAATCCACCCAGGGGATGTTGTTGTGGTCCTTCCGGAATACATCGGAAACTGAACAGATCAGGGTACCGGGCATGCAGGTGAAAGGCAGTACGTTGCAAATTCCTGAAACCCCCTTTTTAGCCAGTGCGGAGGCGCTTCCTATGGCCATTACCGGGTCGCCGTCATAATCCTTATGGACATAGGGAGCCGTTAGTTCCAGCATGGTTTCGAGTGAAACCTCCTTCTCCGTGTCAATGAGATCTTCAACGGCATGCAGGAGTTTTTTGTAAGATGTGTGCTGCGAGAATTCCTGGATCTTTGACTTCAAAATGCCTTTGTAATCGCCTTTCCATTTGCTGTCTCGCGTGTATCTGTAAGTTGAATAAACGAACCATTCCGAAAATGGGGCCATCAGTGTTTCGGCGCCTAACGATTCCAGTCGGCTGACAATATTCCCGCTGCAGAATTTATTATCCCTCATGAATATTTCGCCAACAATGGCAACCACGGGTTTTCTCGGGATATTCAACCGTTCAATCTTCTCAAATTTCTTTCCTGCCGCTTCAAGTACCCCGACCAGCCCTTTTGCATCGTTTTCAATACAATTGACAATGCTGTCAAGGGATTCATGGTAGACCCGGTCGGTTTCCCCTGGTATTTTCTCATAAGGCCTGATCTGTTGCTGCAGTTTGCGGATCATATCAAAAGCGACAAAGCCCTTCCAGGCATTGAACCTGAATTTCGTCCCGCTACCGGGTGTAATATCTGTGTAAGAGCCGTCATTGGAAGGGGAAACGATCTTTACGTCTTTCCTGCCCAGACGGTCGAAAAGCACCTTCTGAAGCTGGTTATACTGTCCGAACCGGCATGGCCCGTTGTGATCGGGCATGAAAAAGCTGATCTTACTGTCATCTGTCCCGGGTTCCTGCATCTTTTTGATAAAGGATCCGGTGGTGCATATCATCGGGAAACACTCTTTGGATGAGGTGTATTTTCTTCCGATTTCCAGGTCTTCGTGGGTCTGCATGGGCAGCGCATACGATTCGATGCCGCAACTGCGGGCTGCGGCGGCTGCGATATACGACCCGTCGTGCATATACGGCCAGTAAAGTACCCTGTCGCCTTTGGGTGTCGCTTCTTTGAAATCCTTTGAAATATTGCTTTGATCGGCATAGGACTGCTTTTGCTTTTTCCTGATGCTGTCGAGGAAAGCTTCAAGCCGTGTGATCAGCCCTGCATCGGCCGAATGCTCATCGATCTCAAGTTGCAAAGTGGGTTTGCCCTTTAATTTTTCAGCAAGAAAATGATGCAGGAACGAATCGGGCCCGCAACGGAAATTGCTCATGTAAACCCCGTATAAATTATCGTTCTTCGCGATCATCGACGCCCCGGCCAGGATCTTCCTGCCATTCGGCCAGTACATGTTCGGGAACTCATCAAAAATATTTTCCTCACTTAACGGAAGAAAATCAAGCGGGATCGGGAGTACATTCAGGCTGATCAATTTTTCGACCAGCCGCAGGTTCAGCTCAGGGTCGCCGGCATTATAAGGTCTTCCCAGGATGATCATCGATTCTTTGTCGGCGGGGAGGTTTCCGAGGATTTCCCTGCCGCGTTCAACCAGCCTCTCCTCGAAGGCGTTTTGCTTTTCCCGGGCCAGGAACAGCGCATTTTTAACGGATTTTTTATCCTTCCCGAACTGCTTCATGAATTCCGCCATTTCTTTGACGAAAACCCGCTCAAAGAATTTCGGATGGAAGGTCGGGATCAGGAGCTTTTCTTTGCCGGGATGTTTTGCCAGAGCCGATTTCACCATGAAAGGATAGGATTGGATCCAGGGGCAGTTGCAGTTTGAGGTTGGATTATCTTTGGCAGCCCTGTTATTGACGATAAAAGGTATGAAAACATGGTCAACGTCCTTTTCCAGCAGGTCCATGATATGTCCGTGCACCACCTCAATCGGGAAGCAGGTCTCGGAAGTAAGCATTTCTAATGACCTGGAAACGAGCTTCCTGTCGGTATGTTTTGAAAGAATGACCTGGAAGCCGAGTTCGGTGAAAAATGTCCTCCAGAATGGAAATTCCTGGTAGTATAAAACCAATTCCCGGGGGATCCCGATAGAGACTGAACCTTTGTTCCTGTTTTCATCATAATCTCCCAGCAGCAAGCGTTCCCGCTCTTCGAAAAGGTTCGGGATGTCGTCCGTTTTCTTCTTCCTGTCTTCCACCTCCCATTTCTCGCAACGCCCTCCATAATACAATGGCCTCTTCTCCCCTTCGATCTTAACCATCCTGATCTCGCACATATTGCTGCAATCCTTATCCTTGCAGGTAAATTTATCAAGCCTATACGGCACATTGCGCACTTCAAAGCCCTTGAATCTTGTCGCACCTGTTTCTTTCACCTTATCCCTGGCCAGCATCGCCATGCCGATAGCACCGGTAACATCGAAGTTTGGCGGGATAATGACAGGTTTTCCGGTCACCTGTTCGAATGCCGCCACCACTCCTTTGTTGTTGGCCACGCCGCCCTGGAAAAAAATCTTTTTCCCGATCCTTTTGCGTCCGACGACTTTCTGGATATAATTATTGACGATGGAATAGGCCAGTCCGCCGACGAGGTTCTCATTCTTCTCCCCTCTTTGCTGGTTGGCATTCAGGTCGGATTCGATAAAAACAGTACAGCGGCAGCCAAGTGCGGCCGGGTTTTCGGCATTCAGGGCCAGTGAGCCGAATTCCTCAATAATGTTGATATCAAGTTTCTCCGCCTGTTCTTCAAGGAAAGATCCTGTGCCGGCAGCACAGACTTTATTCATCTCAAAATCAACCACAACGCCATTATCGATGCTGATAAATTTCGAATCCTGCCCGCCGATCTCGAAAATGGTATCTACGTCCGGATCGTAGGCAATAGCAGCAGTGGCCTGTGCAGTGATCTCATTCTGAATTACATCGGCGCCAATAAAATCGCCGGTCAGGTAACGGCCCGATCCGGTCGAACCGGCGGCTTTCACCTCTACCTTTTCGCCGACCTCTTCAAAAATTTCCGACAGTCCCCTCTGGATTGCCTCGAGCGGGCGGCTGGCAGTGGGAAGGTACCTCCTGGCAATAACCCGGTCCTTATCATCAATTAATACAACATTTGTACTTAACGAACCGACATCAACTCCCAGGTAAACCGGGTATTTCAACTGCCCGTTCAGGTCGAAGGTCACGCCTTTCATGACATCCGTTGCTGCCTCGACAAGCTTTGGCATCCCTTTGCCGTTGCCATTGGTTTTTAGCAGGTAGTCATCCAGCTCCTGCAGCCCTTTAAAGCCGGCGCTGTTACCATGCTGTTCCCTGATAAAAAAGATAGCCCCAAGGGCACCCATGCTGGCATGGTATTCAGGGATGATCAATTCGCCATCCTGCAGGTTCAGCAGGATTTTAAATGCATGCACCACGCCGGCATTTGCCGCAACACCGCCCTGGAAGATGACCGGTTTTACCAGCTCCTTGCCTTTTGCCAGGTTGCTTTTGAAATTCCTTGCAACGGCAAAGCACAATCCGGCCACGATATCATGCACCGGCGTAGCGATTTGCTGGAGATGGATCATGTCGCTCTTGGCAAAAACGCTGCAACGGCCGGCAATATGAGGGGGATTGGCAGATTTCAGCGCGAGCTCCCCGAATTCCTTTTCTATCGGCACACCGATCCGCTTGGCCTGCTGGTCGAGAAAAGAGCCGGTACCTGCCGCACAGATGCTGTTCATGGTAAAATCAGCAAGGCTGGAGTGGCCGGTTTCCTTGCCCTGCTCCATCAGGATAAGCTTTGAGTCTTCACCGCCCATCTCAATGATGGTGCGGGTTTCAGGATATAATTTCGATACGGATTTTGACTGGGCTATGATCTCGTTTATAAAATGGCCCCCAATGAGTCCGGCGGCAAGCTTTCCGCCCGAACCAGTAATAGCTATCTGTTTAATCCGGCCGGAATCATACCGCGACATTATATCTGCAAGCCTTTTCCTGAGAACCACGAATGGCTGGCCATGGCAGTGATCATAGTAATTTTCCAGGATATTTTCATCCTGGTCGATAATGACCGTATTTAATGAGATGGAACCCAGGTCAAGGCCAAGGTAAAGGTCAGTTTCATGCTTCTCCATACGGCTTTCTTTTATTTTGCGAATCCTGTCTGCTAAAATTATAAATAATTATCCGTTTTATAGGTATTTTGTTACATGTATGATTAACATTTCATTGTTATCAAATTAAATATCCCGCAAGTTGAACAGATTAAAATTGCAATATTTTTGTATATCATTAGTTTAGCCGCCTTAAACCTTGAAATTATGAAAAAGCTAGTTATTATTTTATTTATTTCCATTACAGGCTTAGTGTTGTCATCCTGTAACAAACCGGGGTCAGAGTTATCCGTACCCGAAAATGACATAAAAGGCAACAGCAAAGATCTTCTCGCTGATCCTGAATACCGGCAGGCATTGCAAACTGCAATCGCTTCATATGGAGACCAGTATGCCGCTGAAAGAGGGGCTGAATTTATCCCGGCCTTTTTTGACGTTGATTATTTTGGGTTTTTTGATGATGATTTTATCAACCTTGCGACCTTTTCCACAGCGCTTGATGCTGATGATTTTTACAGGCTTAATCCCGACGGTACCGTAACTGTTCATATTGAATCAGAAAATGCGCTAAGTGAAGTGTTTAATTACAGCACTTATGAATACTACGCAGGTTTTGAAGGGCATATGGTCATGAATTATACCGGTCCTGTCGTCCAGGTTCCCATTATTATCGGAGGGATGATCGTTGGATACATAAATATGGTGGCCCCGGATGAAGACAGTCCTGCAACCGTTTGGCACGGGAATGGCCTGGTACAGTTGTATGGCTATGGCCCGGAGATGGACCTTCTGGCACATCTCACAGCCAATGCCGCATGGAAGAAAGTTAAAAAGACGGTGCACCTCAACTGATATACCAATCCTGATTTTCAGGTATGAAGTCCTGGATAAAACTCATTGTAGTCCTTATATTTGCACTTGCCATTAGAAGCAATGCACAATCTTTCAATGAGTTATCTCTGGTAAATATCGATGAGTTACATTTTGTCTCTCCCCTGGAAAAGTCTGTCTTTCATGATTTTTTAAGCAGCGGTTCAAAGGATTATTTTTCACTGTTTTTATGTTTTGATTCCACCATAACACAGGCAGATGTTGAAAAATACCGGTTAAAACTTGATGAGCAGGTAAATCCGTTTACCTCTTCATATTATTCCGAAATGAATGAAAAGAAAAAGGTCACAAAAATTTATTCTGCCATTCATGAAGCGATGCTTGATAAATATACGATGCTGGTACCCTTTTCTTCCGTTTTTAAAACCAGGGAATACCACTGCGTAAGTAGCAGCATGCTATATGCTTTGATATTTAACGCTTTAGATATTCCATATGAAATCAGGCTGATCCCTAATCATGTATATCTTGTCGCCTATCCCAAAACGCAATTTATCACAGTAGAAACCACCGACCCGTTACATGGGGCTTTAGTATTTGATGGGGTTTTCAAGGCCAAGTTCGTTGAATACCTCCGGGATGCGAAACTTGTGAGCGGCGAAGAATTTAATTCGAAAAGCACCGATGTCCTGTTTGAAGAATATTTTAACAGGACAGATACCATCGCAATCGAAGCGCTTGCAAGTATCCAGTACAGGAATAAGATGTTAGAAGATTTCGGAAAAAGCAGGTATAAAAACGCCAGCTTTATGCAGGAAAAGGCCTGGTTATTGTACCCTGATGCAACTAACACATACCTACTGCTAAACACTTGGCTTGTCTATTATACAGGATTAAATAAAAATGACCTGGAAGCGGTAAAAACACTGGGCAAATTGTCGCGGTTCCAGTCAAAAGGGATGCCACCCGAAGCGATAATCGGTGAATTTGCACAAATTACCCAGAGGCAGTTGCTTTATGACGGCGACACAGAGCTGTACGACAGCTCCTTTCATTTGCTGATGGAATATATTACCGACACGACACTTGAAAATGAAATAGCCTTTATCTATAATTATGAAAGGGGAAGGTTACTTTGCAATGAACTGGAATACAGGCAGGCCCTCCCTTATAATCAAATGGCCTTCAATCTGAAACCGAAAAATTCGGATGCAAAAAACAATCTTATCCTGACCATCAGCAATATTGTTGATAGTGAAGGGCCGGTTGAAAGGATGGGGTTTGTCAATGAGATTGCCGGTGAGTTACCAATTTTGCTTGAAGATAACCTGTTTGCCCAGCTCAGGCTGAGTACATACCTGACCATGGTTGACATGTCATTCTATGAAAAAAATGCCGTGCAAGGTGAAAAGTACCTGAGGGAGTTCGAACAAATATATCCTGAGCGGAACATCAAATACCATTTGCTTGACTGGGATATTGAGAATGCATACGGCTCAGCGGCTTCTTATTATTTCAGGACCGGGCAGAACGGCCGGTCGCAGGCTGTACTTGAGAAAGGATTATTCTATGTACCAAACAGCCTTACCCTGAAAACCCGTTTAAATGCCGTAAAATAATATCAGAGGATCCTGGCTGTACTTACCGGTTCTCAACAGCTACATTATAAGATTTCTCAATTATTACAGGATTACTGAGATTGGTGGTGTATTCGGCCACGATAATGACCTTTTCCATGATAAATGTCCCTTTTGGAAGAATCCACTTTATTTCAGCATAGCCATCTTTTAAATCTAAAGGGACCCTAACCTGATTTCCCCGCATACTTTCAGTGATCCGGTATAGCTTGACATTACTTTGCTTTTTCGAAAGCGAAACCCGTAAAATGTATTGAGATTCAAAAGCAATTTTGTCGATCGCTTCAATCTTAATTTCTGGAAGGTTCTTTTTTAATGTTCCACTGGTTGAATATTCACGGGTACCGGGCTGTAACACACCGTTTTTATAAGGGACCTCGGCCATCAGTTTGCCATCTTCATAATATTTCTTCTGGATCCCATCGATTTCCCCGTCTTTATATGATGTCTCCCTGTATAATTTCCCGTTTTCATAATTCCACGTAGCCCTCCCGTTTTTTATTCCATCGACGTAAGAAATTTCGTTCTGTATTTTTCCGTTTTCATAGTAATTGTATGCAAGACCATTCATCTTGTTATTTTTTACAGTCACTTCCGATAGCAGCAATCCTTTATCATTATAGTTGATCAGGACCGTATCACCATTTTCATTATATTTTATTGAGGGTTTACCGGGATTTTCTGCAGCCTGGTCCTGTGTAAACAGGCTACATCCGCTCATCGCCAAAGCAATAAATGACAGGAAGAAAAAATAAGGTAGTCGCATAGCTGGTTTGGTTATTCACAACTAAATTAAAAAAATAAAGAATATTGAGAGAATGAATGGCTATAATTCCCACAATTCACTATTTTTATTCGATAACAATGATAAGGAAAACCTCATCATGAAATCAATCAGCAATACCACGGATTTCCTGGTTTTATTTCTTGTTCTCTGCCCGCTATTTTTATTTCCCCAATGGACCTGGCTTAATCCCAAGCCACAAGGAAACCGGCTGAATGACATCACATTCACTGATTCTCTAAACGGGATCGTAGTCGGGAATTATGGTACTATCCTCAAGACTGAAGATGGCGGACAGAACTGGTCTTTGACCCGCATGGATTCAACGCTTAACATGACCTGCATCTTTTACGCGGGAAATTCCATGGTTTACGTTTCGACCGACAACGGGATGATCCTCAAATCCGATAATAGCGGCGATTCGTGGAAAATCCTCGATCCCGGATATCATATAAGGATCAATTCGATCTGGTTTACTTCAAAAGATACGGGTTATGCAGCCGGGCCGGCATGGATAATGAAAACCACTACTGCAGGGCTAAGCTGGACAAGGCAGGCATTTGGGCCTTATGATGAATTCTACTCTGTGTATTTTACCACGCCTGATTCAGGGTTTATTGCGGGGAAATATGGGAAGATCTTCAGGACCAGCGATGCAGGAAATACCTGGCAAAATTGCTTCACATTCACTGACTATGACATTTATTCCATGAGTTTTACGGATTCGCAAAGAGGCTTTGCCAGCTGTGAGTATTCCGTTTTGTTCACTTCTAACGGCGGGGTATCCTGGAATCAGATAAATTCAAAATCTAAGTTAACTGATAATAATGACATCTATTTTATGAACCCTGATACCGGTTTTCTTGCTACAAGTTACGGATCAATCCGCAGGACAATTGACGCAGGTGAAAGCTGGACGGGTTTCCCGGGATCCAGGAATGGTTTGCACTCCCTTTATTTCATCGATGAAAATAAAGGATTTGCAGTTGGGGATTATGGGACGATATTTCAGACAGATAATTGCGGAGAAACCTGGACTTCTGTCACTACTATTTACGATGACGTTTTTTACGATGCTTTTTTCCTCAATAATGATACAGGTTTTGTTGCAGCTTACAGTGATGTTTTCAAAACATATGACGGCGGGACCTCTTGGAGCAAGCTCAATATGGATGAATTCCATGACGGGTTCAGTCAGCTTATTTTTACAGATCACAATACAGGTTATATACCTGGCGATCAGGGCAGGATAATCAAGACAATGGATGGCGGTACATCATGGAATTATATTTATACAGGATTTGATGAACAATTCACGCACTACTCTTCGCTGTGTTTCCCAAGTAAAGATATAGCATACATCATAGGCCGGAATCATGTCCTTAAATCAATTGATGCCGGGGATACCTGGGCTGAAGTATTGTATTACGAAAACCTGAGCTATGGTGATATGAGGTTCTTTGATAATTATACGGGGGTTTTAAAATACGGTGCAAATGTATTTCATACAACTGATGCAGGTCAGACCTGGGAACATACGACTACAGGTGCCCCCTCCGGAACATCCTTTTTTTTAAACCCGGATACTGGTTATGTCCTTAGCCAGTATAATACTTTAAACAGAACACATGATGGCGGGCAAACCTGGCATTTTGTGGCGGTACTGCCATATGAACCTTATGATGTTTATTTTGCCGACTATAACACAGGTTACTTTTACGGCATTTACGGGTCCTTATATAAATCTACCGATGCCGGGCAAACCTGGACAAAGCAGGTCTATGGAACAACTAATTACTTCCGTTTTATGTATTTTTTAGATACATCTATCGCCTATGCCGGAGGTGAAGGTGGCATGATATTAAAATATGATGCAGATTTCCCGGTGGAAATTCCGGAAGGGATGCCGGAAGAAAACTTACTCAAGGCTTATCCTAATCCTTTCAGAGATAAAATAACCATGAGCTTTTTCCTGGAACATCCAGAGAAAGTCAGTTATGAAATATATGATGTGAACGGAAAGCTTATCCGAAGGATCAATCTGGCAAAATTACCAAAGGGTGATCATAAATTTACAATTGATGGGAAAGGGCTGCCAGATGGAGTGCTGATACTGACTTTGTTTAAAGAAAAAAGGCCGGAATCAATCAAAATTCTGAAGAATACTGATTTCTGATTGTGGCAGCTTATTTCAGCCTTTATTTCACCTCAAAAACATACCCCAGTCCGTGCCGGTTTTCGATCCTGACGACAGGGTCATCCTGGAAGAATTTTCTCAGACGCGAAATAAAAACGTCGAGGCTACGGCCTGAGAAATAGTCGTTCCCTCCCCAGATCGCTTCGAGGATCTCTTCCCTGCTCAGCAGCCTGTTGCGGTTCCGGCTGAAGTAACTGATAAGCTCGGCCTCGCGGAAGGTCAGCTTTTTCGAAGTGCCATTGCAATCAAGCTGCAGGAGGTTCATGTCGAGCGTACAATTGCCTATCACGATGGTTGTATGGGATATTTCAGATTTTTGGATCCGTGACCTTTTCAGGAAAACTTCAATCTTCAGCGTTAATTCTTCAATATTGAATGGCTTGACAATGTAATCGTCGGCACCCAGCAGGAGTCCTTCAATCTTATCTTCGGTAAGGGTTTTGGCAGAAATGAAAATGATGGGGATTTCCTCGTTCTCTTTCCTGATGATCCGGGCCAGGGTAAATCCGTCAAGTTTAGGAAGCATGACATCCAGCAGGCAGATGTCGAACTGCCCGCTGCGGAATAGCTGCAGCGCCGATTCGCCGTCACGGCTCAGGATAATGTCGTACCCCTTCCGTTCGAGGTTTTCTGATGTGATATACCCCAGCGTTTCATCATCTTCAACATATAAAATCCTGCTTTTTTGAACCATCTTAATCAGCTTTTTTCATAGTAACCGTTATCACTGTGCCTTTGCCCGGCTCGCTTTCAATGCGTACTTTCCATCCGTGCAGGTCGCAGACTTTCTTCACATAGCTCAAACCAAGTCCCGATCCCTTCACATTATGGATATTTCCGCTGGGTATCCTGAAAAAGGGCATGAACACCTTCCGGATGTGCTTTTTATCGATCCCTGAACCTGAATCCTTAACCTCTAAAATAACCTTATTGACGGTCCCGGTAAGCCTTATGTTAATTACAGGCGGTGTATCGGTGTATTTTATTGCATTATCGATAAGATTGATAAGGATTCCGGAAAGATGGTGCTTATCGGCAAGGATCACCGGGTTTCCGGCCAGGTTTTCGGTGACCAGCCGGCCATCCCTGTGCTCAACGACAGGCCGGAACTCACCGGCGGTCTCCTCAACCACTGACGTAAGATCCAGCCGTTCTTTATTCAGCCTGAAGAATTTATGCTCGGTTTCGGCATGCTGCAGGATCCTGTCTACCTTTTTTTGCAGCAGTGAGATCTGCTCTTTCAGGATCCCGGAATATTTCGTGATCCTTACAGCATCCCCTCCCGGGCCTTCTTCCCTGATCACATCCGTTGCCAGCCCGATCGAAGTTAGCGGGGTGCGGAACTCATGGCTCATATTGTTTATGAAATCCCGCTGGATCTCCGACAATTTCTTCTGCCGGAGGATGATCATCATGCTGTATCCGAAGAATAAAATGACGACGGCCAGGATAGCCGTGAAAAAATACCAAAGTCCCATTTCGCCAAGGATATAATTTCTGACACCGGGAAAATGGACCCCGAAGTAATACAATCCTTCTTCGTATTTCGGCCAGTGCTCCAGCCTGGCTTTCACATCTTCTTTCTCGTCGAGTGAAACATAATTGCCGTAAACCATGCGGTCGTCGTCGCAATCGTAAATGGCATATTCAAAATCTATATCAAGATGCCTCCTGGCCAGCTCGGTGCGCAGGTAATGCTCAAGCACCCAGGGCTCGATATGGTTATTGATATCGACAATAAAATAATCAGGACTGTACTGGTGGATAATATTGTCAGGAAGGGTGCTTTTATTATACTGGCTGATGCTTTCGGCCACTGTTTGCAGGGAGATTTTAAACGACTGGACAGTCTGCCTTTCGCGAAGGTCAAAGGCCTTATAGAAAAAATAAGCCTGCCCGGCAAGTATAGCCAGGATGGCCATTACACCAAAGCCTATCACCCATTGGATCGAACGGTTCGACATAAAGCGAAATTACTAAAAATGAAGCAGTCGCGCAGGCCATTAACAATTCATTAACCAACCGTTAAGAATTATTAGGAATTCATTAACCACAAGTAGCGGGGTTTGTAAGTAGTTTTGAATCATGAAACTATAATAAAAATAAAACTGAATGTTATGAAAACGATTGTCACATTACTTTTATTCACCATTTTCGGTTCAACGATTGTCCTGGCCCAGCCACAGGCTGCAAAAACCATTGCCTGGAATGAGACCACGCATGATTTCGGTAAGATCAAGCAGAATGATCCGGCCGGGGTAACCTTTACCATGAAGAACAGCGGGGCAGCCCCTGTTGTCATCACTGCCGCCAAGAGCTCCTGCGGGTGCACGGTGGCTGAATTTACCAAAGAGCCAATCAAACCGGGCGAATCAGGCATTGTAAAAGCAACTTACAACTCTGCCAGGGTCGGGCCGTTTACAAAGACAGTAACGGTTACCATTGAAGGGCAGGATACCCCGCAGGTGCTGACTATCAAAGGCGAAGTTGAAGCTCCGCCGGTAGCTCAGCCAACCAGCGAAACTCCTCAGACCAAGTAACTGGACTTCAGGAAAGATTAAAAAAGAGGCTGTCTCAAAAGTTTGAGCAGCCTCTTTTTGTTGATATAGGGGGCTGAGCCAAGACGTGAGCCTTTGCTGTTCCTGATGGTGCCATCATCGTAAATCGTACCCAATATTATACCGTATTTCTTGTGATCATCACGCTGCCGTTCATATCAGGCAGAATAACAAGAGATTCAGGGATTGAAACCATGAACTCATCCACCGCCTTTTTAATTCCCGGCCATTCGTGGGTATAATCGTGGATGATGATCACCCCGCCAGGCGAAAGACGCGGGTAAAAATATTCAAGGCCCGCTTTGGTCGGCAGGTAAAGGTCGGCATCGAGGTTGACCAATGAAAGTCGGCGGTCGGCGGTAGGCGGTCGGCGGTCCAAAGATTCTAAATCGCTGATCGCTGACTGCTGACCGCTGACCGCTGACCCGACAAACCTTCCAACGTGATAAACAAACCTCCCGCTCTCCCCAAGGTGCCTCTTCACCACTTCCAGGCTGGTGTCGGCAAAATGTCGCGTGGTGTAGGTGGCTGCTTCGCCGGTTTCATTTTGAAGGTCCTCTTCTTTAAATCCTTCAAATGTGTCATAAAGATGGAAGGTACGCAAGGGATCCATCAAATGCAGAATTTTTGCACTTTCCCCTTTATAAACGCCAAGTTCGGCAAAATCACCGGGCACATCCTCCCTTTTTAATCTTTCTACCTGGAACCACCAGTTATAAAACCGGACCTTGTCAGGGTAATTGCGCTCGAGGCGGATGAGTTCCTTACTCACCTTTCCCGTTTTTACAGCTTTTTCCCATTCAACAGGATAATAATTTTTATCGAAAAAGATACCCCAGGCGTAGCGCACCAGGAGGATGAGCACGGTCAGGACAAGAATTGCGGAAATTATCGAATATAAGTTCAAAATGCAAAGTCCAAAGTTCAAAGTTAAGTTATTTAGTTAATAGTGGTGGAGTGGTGGAGTGGTGAGGTGGTGAGGTGGTGAGGTGGTGAGGTGGTGGGGTGGTGAGGGGGGGGAGTGGTGAGGTTGTTTTAATATAGAAGTTGT
>CAYJNJ010000082.1:0-22497 GCA_964371595.1 uncultured Bacteroidales bacterium
GTGGTGGAGTGGTGGGGTTTTGAGGTTTTGAGGTTTTGGGGTTTTGGGGTTTTGAATTTATTTGGAATTTGGTGCTTGGTATTTGGTGCTTGGGATTTGGTGCTTCTTCTCCTGATCTTTACCTGGAACGCTCCCGGGATTGGGTTTCCGGAGACAAGGATGAGGTATCCGCCACCGCCGGCGCCAGAGAGCTTCCAGCCAAGCGCTATGTCTTTATACTGACTGATGGCTTTGAATATGCTTTCGTCGGCCATATTCGGGAACATGGCTATCTGGGCTTCGAACGATTCCCGGAAATGTTTTCCGAATTGCACCGGGTCCTTTGCAAGGATGGCTTCCCAGCATTGTTCCGCCGCCTCCGCAAGCCTGCGCGCACCCGCTTCATCGACCTTTGTATTGCTCACCACGGTATAGTTGCCGGTCCGCGGGCCAAGCGTGACCAGGTGAAGATGGCTTTCGAGCCATTGAAGGATATCTTCGTCGCCGATAGTTGTTATTTTTTCAGGCCAGTATGCACCGTGGTAATCGTGCTTGTTCAGACCCGGCATCACGATCCCGAGCGCATCCTGCGATCCGGAGATATCGGCTGTCCCGGGAGGGTTATCGTAGCTGAAGAGCATTTTGGCCAGCATTTCCGGGTCACCGGGCGGGATATCGGTCTTCCAGAGCTCAATGGCTTTGCGGCGTGTGCTGGAAGCCATCCCGCTGCGGTCGTTGAATTCCAGGGTGGGCTCTATGGAAATGGTCAGCACCGGGCCGGGGCATAGCTTCGAGACAAAAGGCTGGTCGAGCCAGCCGCCGGCCAGGTCTATCCGGAAAGGGATACGGCATTCTGTCCTCAGCACGGTGGTCGAACGGACAGGCAGCCCCGTGTGCGGGATCCTCTTCAGAATTTTATATTCGATGCCGAGCTCGCGGCACAGGGCTTGTTTTTCCGGAGTATGTCCATCTTCATTCACAACAAAAATATCGGGCCTGATCTCCTCCATCTCCTGTAAAAAGTCCATGATGCCCATGCCTTTATTGACCTGGCACAGGTGCACATGCTTCACCGATTCGAGCATGTACCGGCGTTCTTCCTCATTGTTCACAGGGTAACGGCCTTTCAGCGAATGCACATTTGCATCCGAACCGATGCCAACATGCAGGTCGCCAAAGGATGAGGCTTCTTTCAGAAAGGCTATATGGCCGCTGTGAAGCATATCGAAACAGCCCGTGACGAAAACCTTCTTACGGGAAGGGGTTAGGCTGCCATCGGTATGGAAGACTTCCGTCATTTCAAGCCACCGGCTTCCGGGCCAGGAATGAGCATCCGCCTCGATTTCAGTGTAAATGTAAATCTCCTGATCATGGACAAATACCTCCACCCTGCGCGTATTTTCTGGCAAGCCTGCAATCAAATCCTGTATTTCCAGGTCAGGAATCTTATCCTGCACTTTGAGCCTGAAGGCCTTTCTCGAAAAAGCATGTTCATTTCTTCCGGGATTTGAATAACTATGAATATGATTCATTTCGGCCCACCATTCACCTTCTTTTCTTGAGGGGAGGGGCTGCTGCAGTGGCCCGGTAAGTTTCCACCAATGCTGTGTTGAATGATCCGAGGCAATTTCAGCCATATCTTTTTCATAATCATCCCCCAGGTAATCATAGAACCCTAACAAAATGCCTTCTGCAAGAAAAATACTGTAATTCGCGATATTGGACTTTGCAATCCGGTCTAAAACCGGGGGGAAAGCATGCCGGTGAAGCAGTATATATTGTCCGGCAGCATCTTCCTTAAGGCCGATCAGGCTTCCAAATGATTTTCCGGTGATAATTATCGGCATAAACAAAAGTTGAAATTCTGCTTAAAAATAAAAAAAGGAAGGGATATAATACCAGATTAATTCAGCAAAGCAGACTAAAGGATATTTCCCTTATCCGCGGTCATTCGTTGCATTCGTGAAAATTCGTGTTTTATCTCTGGCAATGGCACACGAATAACACGGATGTAACGGATCACCACGGATTAATTGCTTGGCCAAAATCTTTTTATTTCATTTTATGACGTAATTTTAAAATGAAATTTGAGGTGAAAGTCATTTTTTCAATCCTACTGACCAATGAGTAAATCCATTATCAAAACCTTAATTGCCTGCAGCCTTGCCATATGCTGGTCCTTTCCGGCTTTCCCGCAAAAAAACAACCCTGGCGATTTCATCCCGATTTCAGGCATCGAGCGCAACATCCCCGATTCGACACTGCTTGAGATCGTCCAGCGCCAGACTTTCCGATTTTTCTGGCATTATGCCCACCCGGTGAGCGGACTGGCCCGGGAACGCAGTGATACTGTGCTTGCCGAACATTACTGGGATTACATCAATGAGGCCTGGGATGAGCCCAACTTCAGCAAAACGCCATTCGGTCCGGATGCCTGCGCTATTGGCGGGACCGGCTTTGGCATATTGAGTACCATCGTAGCAGTGGAAAGGGGATGGATCGAAAGGGACACTGCTGTGCGAAGGCTGGTGCAAATCGCCGACTTCCTTGCCAATGCCGACTGCTTTCATGGCATCTACCCGCATTTTATGGATGGCAATACCGGTAAAACCATCAGGTTCGACCGTCTTGATGATGCTGCCGATATCGTCGAAACTTCTTACCTGCTGATGGGCTTTTTATGCGCCAGGGAATACTTTAACTCCGGTGAACCCATCGAGACCTATCTTCGGAACAGGATCACAAAGATGTGGATTGCCGCCAACTGGAACTGGCATACCAACGGTGAGAAGAAGCTTTACTGGCACTGGAGCCCGAACAACGGCTTCGATATGAACTTCCCCGTCTGGGGTTATAACGAGTGCCTGATCACTTACATCATGGCGGCATCTTCACCTTACCATCCGATTTCAAAAGATGTTTATGATGGGAGCTGGGTGGGGAGCAGCGGCTTCAGGAACGGCAAAACGTATTACGGGATCCCGCTACCGCTGGGAAATTACGAAGCCGGCGGTCCGCTCTTCTTTGAACAATACACCTTTATGGGCATCGATCCCCGTGGATTGATCGATTCGCTTGGCAACGACTATTTCGTGCAGGGGCAAAGCCATACCCTGATCAACCGGGCGTATTGCATCGACAACCCGAAGGATTACAATGGCTATGGTGAGAACTGCTGGGGGCTTACCGCCGGCGACAGCTTCAAAGGCTATGTAGCCCACTGCCCCGACACCGACTTCGGCGTGATCCAGCCAACGGCGGCGCTTTCATCCTTCCCTTACACTCCGGAATTTTCCATGGAGGCCCTGAAGCATTTCTATTACGACCTGGGCGATAAGATCTGGAGCGAATATGGCTTTGTTGATGGCTTCAGCGAACAGCATGACTGGTATGCGAAAAGCCACCTTGCTATCGATCAGGGGCCGATCGTGGTGATGATCGAGAATTACCGAACCGGCCTGATCTGGGAACTTTTCATGAAGATACCCGATATTCAGAACGGACTGAAAAAGCTGGGGTTTGATAGCCCGTGGCTTTGACCTCACCATAAATGCAGAAGCACTTCTTTTTATTATTTTTATATTCTGAAAAATGGTCAGCCAATTTATTCCAGATATGAAAAAATTAACGTTTGCCAAACTTGCCTTGCTGCTTGTTTTAGTGTTAACGGCATTTGCTCCGTCGCTGCAGCAGGATTTCAAATCCGGGGGAAAGATCAATTATCCCATGACAAGGGAAGATGAGCTCTTGCTCGATTCGATCCAGCGCAGGACTTTCCTTTTCTTCAAGGGTGAACATCACCCGGAATGGGGGATCGTCAAAGACCGGACTGCTGAATGGGCACCTGCAAGCATCGCATCGACCGGCTTCGGGATCCCTTGTTTTGCTATTGGCGCCGAACGGAAGTGGATCAGCAGGGAAGAGGCTGCGAAGATCACACTGAATATCCTACGGTTTTTTAAGAATTCTGTTCAAAGCGATGCTAAAGATGTGACGGGCTATAAAGGATTTTACTATCACTTCCTGGCGATGGATACCGGTACGCGTACCTGGAACTGCGAGCTTTCATCGGTGGATACTGGCCTGCTGATGATGGGGATTATTTTTGCCAGGAATTATTATAATCTGGATAATGAAACGGAAAACCAGGTAAGGGCCCTGGCTGACAAACTGCTTGGCAGGATTGACTGGGATTTCATGCAGATGCCTGATACCGGCCGTTTTGCCGGTACGATCTCCATGGGGTGGACGCCTGAAAAAGGGCAGCACGACTGGGGTTGGAGCGGATACAACGAAGCGCTCTTCCTTTACATCCTCGCCGCGGGCAGCGGGATGAAGGATGCAGAAAAAAGTTATGATGCATGGCTTTCAACCTATAAATGGGATACACCGTATGAAGGACTTTCCCATGTTGCTTTTCCACCCCTGTTCGGCCACCAGTTTTCGCAGGCATTCATTGATTTCCGTGGGCTTGGTGATAAATTTATGAAAGAAAAGGGTATCGATTATTTTGAGAATTCACGCCGGGCAACCTATGTCCAGCGGCAGTATGCTGTCGATAACCCCTATGGCTGGACCGGGTATGACTCGCTTTGCTGGGGTATCACTGCCTGCGACGGGCCTACGGAGACATATAATTTCTGTGAAAAAAAATTCCTGGGTTATGCAGGGAGGGGATCCAGCGGTCCCGGTTATAATTATTTCGATGATGGGACGATAGCGCCATACGGACCGCTTTCATCCTTGCCATTTGCACCGGAAATAGTTTTACCGACGGCAAGGTCAATGGTGGAAAAATATGGTGACCAACTCTGGGGGAAATATGGATTTTATGACTCATTCAACCTGACTGCCAGGTGGGTGGATAATGATTACCTGGGCATTGACCAGGGGCCGATGCTGATCATGATCGAGAATTTCAGAACGGGGCTTGTTTGGGATTATGTCATGAAGGATGAAATCATCCGGGAAGGGCTGGAAAGGCTGGGATTTGAGTATTTGGAATAATGATTTTAAAGGGTTAACCACAAAGGCGCCAAAGGATTTCACAAAGGGGCACTAAGTAGCAGATTACTAGTTCTAAACCTTTGTGCGCCTTAGTGAAATCCTTTGTGTGCCTTTGCGGTTAATTTTAATGGCGAATTATATGAAGATTGTTTTTTCAATAATGCTGATTTTTACTGGTTTGTGCAATTTGGCCCAGGTCAGGACCCTCGATGAATTTGAAAATAAAGACGGCTGGGGCTTCAATAAATCGGATGGTGTCAACGTCAGCCTTACCAATGAACCAGGCATCACCGGCAACGCCATCCGCTTCGACTACGATTTCACCAAAGGCACCGGCTACGGCGGGATACAGAAGTGGTTCCCCATCGATCTGCCCGATAATTACGAATTCACTTTTTATGTTAAAGCTGATTCACCCCCGAACAATTTCGAGATCAAGTTCATCGACAGCAGCGGGAACAATGTGTGGTGGGTGAATAACCGCAATTACGATTTCCCGGAAGAATGGAAAAAGATACGCATCAAAAAAAGGCATATCAATTTCGCCTGGGGACCAACCTCTGATCAGCATTTGACCCGCATCGACAGGATTGAATTCACCATAGCTTCGTATGTCGGCGGGAAAGGCAGCATCTGGCTGGACGACCTGAAATTTGAGCCTTTGCCACCTGAAACCCACGTCTACCCTGTGCCTGTGATCGATGCCACCTCTTCCCTCAAAGGCCACTATCCGGAGCGGATGCTTGATGGTTCGGCATCGACAGCCTGGCAAAGCAGCGGCACGAAAGACCAGCACGTGATCATTGATTTCAGGGCGCGCAGGGAATTTGGCGGATTGCAGATAAACTGGATGGAAGACCAGTTTGCGGAGAGCTATGACATCCTGTTATCCACTGATGGAAAAGACTGGGAAAAAGCGTATTCCGTGCAGTCAAATTCCGGGGAAACGAGCTTCATAAGATTGCCCGAAGCGGAGGCAAAATATCTTAAAATAATACTCAACAAAAGCCATCTGGATAATAAGTTCAGTATCTCTGAAATCAAATTCCTGGACATTAAAAATTCCTTCACAGCCAATGATTTCCTGATCTATGCGGCAAAGAATTCACCGGTTGGGAATTATCCCCGTTATTTCCTGGAGCAGGCTTCGTACTGGACCATTACGGGTGTTAATAATGATGTGAAGGAGGCGATGATCAATGAAGACGGCATGGTGGAAGTGGATAAGGGCCTGTTCTCCATCGAGCCGATGATTAAGATAGGTGATTCGCTTTATAACTGGAGCAATGTAGAGGCAACTCAATCATTGGGTGCTGTGGAAGGAAACAAGGAATTCTCATTTATGCCGACTGTTACATGGCAATGCCCGGATATTAAATTTGTTACAGATGTAACTTCCGAAGGGAAAGCCAATGATAATTCCTGGCTGACAATCAACTATTCGTTTGAAAATCTGTCAGGACAAGCCAGGGATTTTGAATTTTACCTGCTGATAAGGCCTTTCCAGGTCAATCCCTATTACCAATGGCTTAATTTGACAGGCGGCGCTGGAAAAATCTACTCTATTTCAGAGAAAAGCACGGGAATTATTGGAGTGGATGAAAAATCGGTTCTAGCCGGCAAGTTATATGATGCATACGGGGCTGCCGGATTTGATCTGGGAAACCCGGTTGATCTTATTCGTAACGGGATTATGCCTGCTGAAAAATCAGCAACTGACCCGAAAGGTCTTGCAACCGGCATTATGAAATATACTATGCACCTGGGCCCAAAAAAGAGTGCGGATTTTAATATAAGCGTTCCGTTTTACGGCGATGGAGTGGAAATGGATGTCATGGGCAGTTCCGGTAATGGGGATGAAATCATAAGAGCAACAGAATTTTGGGATTCTAAAGTTGATCACATCAGGTTCAACCTGCCTCCATCAGCTGACAGGATTATCAACACCTACAAAACAAACCTCATTTATATCCTCATCAACCGCGACAATGCCGGAATACAGCCCGGCTCCAGGTCTTATGAAAGAAGCTGGATACGCGATGGTGCATTAACATCATCAGCCTTGCTTAAATCAGGTATCGTTCCTGAAGTGAAGGACTTTATTGACTGGTATTCTTCTTATCTTTATGAAAACGGCAAAGTGCCCTGTGTGGTGGATGTCCGTGGCCCGGACCCGGTACCTGAAAATGACAGCCACGGGGAATTTATATACCTTATCCGCGAATATTTCAATTTCACGAAGGACACGGCTTTCCTCAGGTCGCAAAATAAGAACATCCTTCAAGCGGTTGACTATGTCGGGTACCTGGTGGCACAGCGTTCAACGGATCATTATAAAAATGGCAACGACAGTGTCCGCGCCCAGTATGGCCTTATGCCGGAATCGATAAGCCATGAAGGCTATTCGGCCAAGCCCATGCACTCGTACTGGGACGATTTTTTCACTATGAAAGGGCTGAAAGACGCTGCGGAGATTCAGCAAATACTGGGGGATGAGGAAGGTTATACCAGGATAAGTAAGATTCGCGATACTTTCAGGGAAAACCTTTATCATTCGATTGATCTCGCAATGAAATACAAAGGGATCGATTATATCCCGGGCTGTGCAGAGCTGGGTGATTTTGATGCGACATCAACCACCATTGCTTTAACCCCTTGCAATGAACTGAAAAATCTTCCAAAACCCCAGGTGTACAAGACATTCGATAAATATTACGAATTTTTCAGGGAAAGGAGGGACGGCAAGCGTGACTGGATCAATTACACACCCTATGAAAACCGCCTGATCGGCTCATTCATCCTTCTGGATCAACCCGAAAGGGCCCATGAACTGATTGAGTTTTTTCTGAATGACCAGCGTCCAAAGGGATGGAACCACTGGGCAGAGGTCGTATGGAAGGATTACCGCCACCCGGGATATATCGGCGATATGCCGCATACCTGGTGCGGCAGTGATTTTATCAATGCCATCCGTTCGATGTTTGTTTATGAAAATGAGTATGATCAGTCATTGGTCCTGGCTGCTGCTCTTTACCAGGACTGGATCGATGCACCTGAAGGAATGTCGGTTGAAAATCTGCCGACTTATTATGGGGAGATATCGTATTCAATTCAAAAAGAAATGGATACATATCATTTTTCAATTTTTGGAGATGTGGAGCTTCCATCCAACGGGATTAAAATAAAGAACTTCAATGGGTCGGAAATGCCTGTGAAAGTAACGGTCAATGGGAAGGAAACCAAAGAGTATAATGAAAAGGAAATTTCGGTAAGGGAATTTCCTGCTGAGCTATTGATTTACTATTGATTTGAAGAAAACTTTGCGATACTTTGCGATACTTTGCGGAAACTTTGCGTGCCTTTGCGTTACAACCGGGAAGCTTTTTCGCAAAGGTTCGCAAAGATTACGCAGAGTTACGCTAAGAGAAGAAAGCAAATTCAAATTAGTTAAGTTGAATTGTAAAATGAACTAAAATGGCAGAACAGGAAACAAATGCAGTACACAAAACCAAGCCGGAAGACAGGATCAAATTCCCGCAATTAGCCGCTTACGGCGCGGGGGGTATTATTCCCGTCGCCCTATTCAATATTGCCGGGATACTTGTCGGCTTGATGGGCAATATCAGCCTTGGCCTGAGCGCCTTCTGGCTGGGGGTTATCCTGATCATCCCGAGGTTATGGGATGCTGTTTCCGATCCTATCATCGGCCACCTTTCCGATAATACACGGACACGATGGGGGCGCCGCCGTCCTTTCCTGCTGATAGGCGGTATACTGGTTGCCTTTTTCTTTGTCGTCTTGTGGTGGATACCCAAAGGCGAGGTTGTGCATGGATGGTTCCCTACAGAAGCCGGTTTCCAGGCCTTCCAGCTCGTTTACATTCTTGTGGCCCTTCTCTTGTTTTACACAGCGACCACCATTTTCGAAATCCCTCACGGAGCCCTGGGCATGGAAATGACCACAGATTACCATGAAAGGACAAGACTTTTCAGCGCCAAGAGTTTCGTCGGCAACATTTTCGCAATGAGCACTCCCTGGCTGTTTGCCCTCGCCAACCTGGAAATTTTCAGGGGCGTAGGCGGTAATGAAGCCGATGGTATGCGGTATGTTTCGTTAATGATCGCTGCGATCATTATCCCCCTGTCATTCTGGTGGACTTATAAATTGCGGGAACCTGGATTTGTGCGGGTTGCTAAGCAGAAAAAAACACCTTTCTGGGTAGATATGAAGCACGTAGCCGGAAACAGGAATTTCATCATGCTGACCCTTACGATCTTCACCCTGGCCATGGGCTTCAACTTCGTCCAGTTGCTTGGGTCTTATATTCCTATCTTTTATGTTTTCGGTGGTGATAAAGTGGCAGGAGCTTACCTGCTCGGGATCAACGGAACCATCTGGGCCGTAACAGGGGTGCTCTCAGTTTTCCCGTTGAACTGGATCAGCCCGAAAATCGGGAAGAGAAATACACTGACCATTGCGATTTTGCTGATGTGCCTGGCACAGCTCTCCAAGATCGTATGCTACAATCCGAATCATCCTTACCTGATCATCATCCCGACGATGCTCCTTTCTGCCGGAATGCTTTTCTTCTTTACGCTTGGCTCTTCAATGGTGGGGGATATTTGTGACGAGGATGACCTTAAGTCAGGCAGGCGGACCGAAGGAAGCTTTTACTCGATATTCTGGTGGTTCATCAAGATGGGGAGTGCACTGGCCAGCTTTGTCACCGGGGCGCTGATCGTGCTGACCATGTTCGACGAGACCCAGGTCACCAAGGTCGATGCCCTTCAGGGCAGCATCAGGGAGTTGCGAAAAGAGGCGCAATCGAAGCAGGACGGCCAGCCCCCGTCACCTGCGCTCATGGAATTTCTTCAGAAAGCAAAGACTAAGTCCACAGAGCTCATGGCTCACCTTGACGAGAGTGCTTCCGCAGATAAGCACGGCAAGGATCATTACCTGACCCTCATGCAGAATATGGCCGGGGTGAACGCAAGGCTTGACGGACTTGATGTGGCAACTTCCAAAGAGGTCCTGGAGGCTGAACTTAGCTCAATTGAAACCGATATCATGGCCCTTACCGTCCAATCGCCATACACGCTGCTGATGATGCGGATTGTGGAGATCGGGCTTCCGGTATTACTGAGCCTTTTTTCAATATTCTTTGTTATGAAATATTCTTTGACTGAAAAGCGGTCACATGAAATTAAAGTCTTGATCATGAAAAGAAATGAAGAAAGATTAAATGAAGAGAATAAATCCGATGTACAAGGTGTTTAATTTTAACCACAAAGTCGCGCAAAGGAATTCACAAAGGAACACAAAGTAATAAATTGCTGATCAAAACCTTAGTGCGCCTTTGTGAAACCCTTCGTGTGCCTTTGTGGTTAAATTTTTCGATGGATTTTTGAAATACAGCTAAATAGAACATGAACTTCAGTATAAAAGAAAACAACTTCTATCTAAACGATAAAAAAGTCTTCCTTAACTCCGGGGAGATCCATTATTTCCGGATCAAACACGAGCTATGGGACAAGCACCTGGATGCAGCCAGGGAAGCCGGCCTGACTACGGTCAGCACCTACGTTCCCTGGGCATGGCACGAAGCTGTGGAGGGCGTTTTTGATTTCGACGGCAATTCCAGCCCTGAGCGTGACCTCAATGGCTGGCTGCAGCGTTGCCAGGCACACGGACTGACCTGCATCGTAAAGCCGGGCCCGTTCATCCTGGCTGAAACCCGCGGGGCCGGCCTGCCCGACTGGTTCCTGGAAAAATACGATGATGAGGTAAAGATGCGCAGCAGCAAAGGTGAAAAAGTGCCGAGCGACGGGGTAAACCTCTTCCACCCGGTCTACCTTGAGAAAGTCGGCCTCTGGTACGACCACATCATGCCCTTTATCCGCGAACGCGAAATATCAAACGGAGGCCCCATCATCATGATGCAGATCTGTAACGAGATCGGCGTTTTCTCTTGGCTGGCGCACCAGGGAGACTATGGGGAAGGGGTGAAAGGGAGATTTATTTCATTTCTCAATAACAGGTTCAATGACATTGATCAGGTCAATGAGCTCTGGGGAACGGATTATGAGGACTTTTCCGATATTGAACTCCCTCCCGATGGAAGGGCGCCCTATGAATCCAGGGGTGACCGCGGCCGTGATTACGAATGGCATTGCTTCTGGCGGACCTATTACGGCGATTACCTGAGATTGCTGACGAAAATGGCAAGGGAAAGAGGGGCCGGCATTCCGTTCTATCACAACCTTCCTGGCTGGATTTACGGCAGTGGCTACGAATTTCCGCTCAACATCACGATGTATGATGATTTGTTCGGGGATAAAAGCGAGATCATGTTCGGCGTCGATCATATCCCTGAATACCTTTCCCACCGGAACATGCACGACGATCGCATCATCAACGACATCACCCGGGCTATGCAGGGTGATAAGCCCCTGTTTGCCGCCGAATTCCAGTGCGGCTCGCGGGAGTACCACGTGGTGACAAACCCCAGGGAGATGGAGCTTTTCTACAAAGCCAGCATTGCCCACGGTCTTACAGGTTGGAATTACTACATGTTTTCGCAGGGCCGGAACCAGCGGCACCGGGGCTATTCCGGGCAGAATTTCTACTGGTTTACGCCGCTCACGCCGGAAGGGGAGCGGACCAGCGCCTTTCCGCTTGTCCAGCGGATGAATAAATTGGTCAATACCTCCGAAAGCCTTATCGTTGAGGCACAACGAAAGGCTGAAATCTGCGTGCTTTTTTATCCTCCTTATTATGCCACTGAGCTGGAAAGACCCGAAACCGGGGCCAGCGGTATATTGTTCAATGCTTCGTCCATCCGCAGGCCGGCCTATTTCGACGGGCTGCTTAAAGTGTTGCAGGTTCTTAATATCGATTATGATATGGAGGATTTGACTAAAACTTCGGCGGCTAAGCTCATAAAATACAGGCAGGTCTGGGCTTTCAGCACGGATGAGATGAATACAGGCGATCAGCAGGTAATAGTCGATTATATGAAAGATGGCGGTAATGCAGTGATCTTCCCCATCCTGCCCGACCGGGAAATGTCGCAGAAGCCCTGCACGATCATCCGGGATGCCCTGTCAGTCATACCATCTGGTAAGGAAGTCATTGATTCACCGCTCGTCGATATTTATGGTCTGCAGGATATCAAATGCGCCAATCCGCAGGTCATTTATTCCGAAGGTTCCCTTCAGGGGGCTGAAATAATTGCCCGTACGATAAAGGGCACAGCCTGCGGTTTTGAGAAAGCGATTGGAAAGGGGTCTGTCATCCACCTCGGGACCTGGCCCGGCTTCGATACGGAGGGCCACAAACCGGTTTATGAAGCCATTTTAAGCAAAACAGGAGCAAAGCTGCGCCAGGCTTCAGCCAACGATGAAAATATCACCGTAAGGGAGCGTTTCACAGGGGATGGCAGGGCCATCCTTTTCATCGGGAATTATTACAATGAAGAGCATTTTGGGAAGATAAGCTATACCCATCCCGGGAGTAACGAAACCATCAATATCCCTTACTCCGGCAATGATATGCTTTGGCCGCCTTTGTATGGTGTGCTTACTCCGGTTTGCATGGGGCTGGCTGAAGGGATCAGCATCCTTCACTGTACATCTGACATTCTCGGGATTGTTACAAAGGATGGTCTGCTTGAGATTACCCTCTATGGGGATCGCGACCTGCAGGGGGAGATAGTTTTTGAAGGGGCGAATGTCAATAAAATCTATAAAGCAATAATAGATGGGGAAGAGAGTAAAATCAGCGTGGACGGCAAACGGGTTGTGGTTAATTACCAGCACAGGCATAAAAATGAAATTATTCTGATTATAGCCTGGAGCTGATGTTAAAATGAGTTTTGGCTTATAACCACAAAGGCGCGCTAAGGGTTTCACAAAGGAACACAAAGTAACAGATTACCAGTTTAATACCTTTGTGCGCCTTCGTGAAACCCTTTGTGTCCCTTGGTGGTAAAAAAATAAAAATATTGGCAATATGAAACTTTTAGCCTCTAACAGCCTTTCCGTCGAATTCCTCGAAAGCGGTGCGATCAAAAGCATACAGGCAGGTGATATCAGGATAAGCCTCAAAGTGGCATCCCAACTTTCAAGATCCGGCGCCAACATCTACCTCAGGAAAAGGAGCAGCCCCATTGAATTCAAAGCACTCCTGGGAGCGGAAAGCAACAGCGTTTTTAACCAGGAAGCAAATGTCTTTATTGCACAGGGGAACTGGGATGGCATTGAGTATTCCCTGGTCATGCAACTATCTGAAATTAGCTTTGGCTGGCTGTTCAGTATCGATATTAAAAATACCACTTCTAATCCTGTTGAACTGGATTTGATTTATGTCCAGGATGTGGGCCTGAAGCCGGTCAATGCCGGGCTGATCAATGAATATTATGTGAGCCAGTACCTTGAGCGGCGCATCCTTGATGATGCCCGCTTTGGCAAGGTCGTCTGCTGCCGGCAGAATATGAAAGAACCAACCGGCAATCCCTGGCTGATGTTATCCTGCAGAAACGGCGCCGCCTCGGCTTGTACCGATGGGATGCAGTTTTTCGGCAGGACCTGCCGCGAAACCGGCATCCCGGAAGGATTGCTTGCCACAGACCTTGGCGGGGATTATGCCGGTGAATCACCTGTCACAGCACTTCAGGAAAAACCTTTCACCCTGGCTGCCAGTGCATCCCACCAAAGTGTTTTTACCGGCACCTATCTCCCTGATCATCCAAAAGCCACATCAAATCATGATTTGAAAATACTTTCAGATAATGAAATGGAATATCAGACCAACAATCTTACAGTCCTCCAGTCCTCCAGTCCTACAGTCTTACAGTCTTACAGTCCTACAGTCCTCCCGTCCTCCAGTCCTACAGTCCTCCCGTCCTCCAGTCCCCCCTTCCTCCCTGTCGAAAATCTCAACGAAGATGAACTTAGCAGGTTCTTTGGGTATGAACGGCGTCATCCGGAAACAGAAAACGGCCGGCTGTTGTCATTCTTCAGTAAAAACAACCATGTGATATTAAAGGCAAAGGAAACCCTGGCCGACCGGCCGCATGCCCACATTATGCAGGCCAAATCAAGCTTTGTGCCGGAGGAAAGCATATTGTCGGGCACAGCATTCATGTCCGGGGTTTTCAATTCCCACATTACCCAGGGCAATACTAATTTCAATATGCTGCTTTCCATCTGCACCAGCCAGTTCAACACTGATCCGGAATCGGGGCAACGGATCTATGTGGAGATTGATGGCCTGAGATACCTGCTCGGCGTTCCTTCGGCCTTTGAAATGGGACTGAACCACTGCCGCTGGATCTATAAGCATGGAAGTTATATTTTCGTGGTCCGCAGCTGGACATCCAAAATAACACCCCAGATTAATATGGATTTTAAAGTGATTGAAGGGGAGAAGGTAAGATTGCTGGTAACTCATGATTTTGATCCGCTGAACGGCTGGGAAGTGGTGCCGGGTGTTACAAACCGCGAATTTGTTATAAAACCGGTGGCCGGCAGTATGATCACCGGGAAATTTCCGGAGGCGCGATACAGGATACTGATCCAGGGGGATACTGAATTTACCGCCTGCGGTGAGGAAGCGCTTTATATCGATAGCAAAAGTCATGATAATAAGCTGTTTGTCCTCAATGTTAAGCCGGCAGCGGCTTTTTGCATGAGCTTTACCGGTGAAGTGTGTTCTGAAAGTGTATCAGTTGAGATTGAAGATGCTGACCTGCAGTTTCATTCGGATTGCCGCAATGCATTGACCGAATGGAAGGATCTGAGCCTTGGCCTGGCATTGGAGAGCGAACAGGAAGATATTGCTGCTATCCGTGAGATCCTTCCCTGGTATGGGATGAATGCCCTTACGCATTTTTTGACGCCATACGGCCTGGAGCAATTCAGCGGGGCGGCCTGGGGCACGCGCGATGTGAGCCAGGGGCCGGTTGACCTGTTGCTGACCATGGAAAAGTACGAAGAAGCCCGGGAAACGCTGCTCATCATTTTCTCCAACCAGGACCCCGGTGGCGGATGGCCCCAGTGGTGGATGTTCGACAGCTACCGTGAGATCCGGGCCGGTGATTCGCACGGGGACGTATTCTACTGGTGCCTCATCGCCCTGGCCAACTATATTAAAGTTACCGGCGACCGCAGCATCCTTGATGAAGTCTTGCCTTATTACCATGAAAAGGGGCCTGCTTATGCCGAAAAAGCCGCGCTCGCCGGTCATGCCGACAGGCTGATCAACATGATCACTGCCTCGTTTATCCCCGGCACCGCCCTGGTACCCTTTGGCGGCGGCGACTGGAACGATTCCCTGCAGCCTGTCAGCAGGGAGCTGGCCCGGCGCATGATCTCAAGCTGGACGGTTGAGATGAACTACCAGGCCTTTGATCAATTTTTAAAGATCTATGAAGTGACCGGTCAGCAGGAAAAAGCTGAACGGCTGAAAGATATTTGTGAAAATATTAAGGCAGATTTCAATAAGTACCTGGTCAGGGATGGCATAGTTGCGGGTTATGGTTTAGTGGAAGAGGATGGCCGGATCAGCGTCATGCTTCATCCCTCCGATCATAAGACAGGCGTCCATTACAGCATCCTGCCGATGGAGCGCGGCATCCTCAGCGGGATTTTCACGAAAGAGCAGGCGCTATTTCACCAGGACCTGATCGAAAAGCACCTGAAAGGCCCGGATGGGGCCAGGTTGATGGATCGACCACTGAAGTACAAGGGGGGCATCCAGGAGATATTCCAGCGGGCCGAGAGCAGCACTTTCTTCGGCCGCGAGATCGGCCTGATGTATGTCCATGAGCATATCCGCTATGCCGAATCCCTCGCCCGGACGGGAAAGGCGGAGGCCTTCGTGAAAGCGCTCCGGCAGGCGATACCGGTAGGATACAGGGAAATCGTCCCCTGCGGCGATATCCGCCAGGCCAACTGCTACTACAGCAGCTCAGATGTTCATTTTAAAACCCGTTATGAAGCCGATGAGCGATATGATGAAATTATAACGGGGAAATTTCCCCTCAGGGGCGGATGGCGGGTTTATTCCAGCGGTCCCGGGATTTATATCGGAATTATTGTTTCCAGGTTGCTGGGTTTACGGGTGGAATACGAAAATGTGATCATAGATCCTGTATTGCCTGCATCGTTTGACGGATTAAAGGTTTCCATGGATTTCCTGGATCATCAGGTAACATTTAACTATAAAGTCAAAAAAGGGAACTTCAGCCCGAAATCCATCAGCATTAACAACAACGACGTTTCATTTACCCTTGAGGAGAACAAATACCGAAAGGGCGGGGCGGTGATACCAATAGCGGAGTTTTTGGAGAAGCTTGACCAGCAAGAGAATATCATCAATTTATTATTATAATAGATCCGTGATCATTCGTCGCATTCGTGATGATTCGTGTCCTATCAATAGCACACGGATGATACGGATACTACGGATTTACACGAATCAAAAATAGTTATTCTTTAACGAATTTACTTCCAAACACTGTCCTTCCATACGTTAGCCTCACAAAATAAACGCCCGGAGGTAATAAGCTAATATTAATCCTGATAGTTGTATCTGTTATTTGTCGCGAAAGAAGTTGCTGACCATTAATACTATATACTGCAAGCGTTGTTCCCGTTTGGATGATTCCTGGCATTTTGATGGTTATATTTTCCCGGGAAGGATTTGGATAAATATTTATAACATCAGAGGGTTCACTTAAATCTTCTGTTCCAAGAACGGTTTTAAAGTAATAATGCATTGTGTCGGCACCACTTATCGTTATGCCATCATCTTCCCATAACTTACCTGACTCGCAGATCACAAAACTATTTTCATCATATTCTTTCAGATCAAGGTGAGACGGGACCATTTCAGTACCATTCCAGAGTTGCCTGAGTAAACTCGTCTGGTTATCGTTAACATCGTAGGTATATACGTAATTCCAGCCCTGTACCCAGTCCGATCCGTCCCAATCCAGTTCAAGCCAGCTGGTCGTATTATTCTCCGAATCATAAGTGTATACATCCTGATAGTCATTACGCCAGTCATTCAGATTCGATTGCCAGCTCTGGCCCAATTTATGAGTAAGATTATTACTAGCATCGTAGGTATATGTGACCAGGTAACTATTGTACCAGGAGCTTCCGTAAGGCGATTGACTCAATTTATTGATCAGATTATTATTATTATCGTAAGAATACGTTGTTAAAAATTCTTCTTCCCAATTGCTGCCATTCCAGGTCAGAAATAATTCTGAGGCCCTGTTATTTTCATTACCATATGTCCAGGTATATTGCATGACATTTATCCATTCGCTGCCATTCCAATCCTGTTGTATATAATTTATTTGATGATGAAGTGCATCATAAGTATAACTGGATTTACCGCCATCACCCCAATCGCTTCCAGTCCAGGAATTGTAACTTTCAGAGACTGTCAGGTTGTTATTATTATCATAAGTATAATTTACCTGAGAATGAGGTGTCCATTCTGTGTTGTCCCCGATTTGTTCCGATTCACTGATCAGATTATTGTGTGCATCATATTCAAAATTATAATGCCAGGAATTTGCCCAATAAGTTTCATACCACATAAGAACCTTCCGGCTGGTTATGTTGTTATTCGCATCATAAGTATGAGTGTATTCATAAAGATTCACCCACGTATCAATAATCCATCGTTGTTTCAGTTTATAAGTCTCATTATGACGATCATCATAAGCTAATGAATAAAGATATTGATTTTCCCAGGCATTCCCGTTCCATTCCTGATTCAGTTCACTGACCAGGTTATTATTCTCATAGACCATATTGATTGCCCTGGAATTATAGTGAAAGCTCAGGCTAACATCATCCCATATCCAGTAATAAATACTATCGAAGAGCGGGATGATTGAAGATTTTTCAACGGCCTGATTTTTGGATTGAGAAAATACTGTCAGTGATGCCAGGAGCAGCAGAAAAAGCAGTAATTTTTTCATAATATTAACTTCTTATTTGAATGTAAAGTTAAAAAATATCATCCCTAATATAAACCGGAAATGATTGCTGTTTTTACATTTTATAATTTGAAAGCAATGACCACGGATTTTAGAGTTTAGTCTTTCATATCCGGTTCGAAGAAAATCCACTGGATTGCAGGATTCACTTTTCGCATTTCCGTTTCACAGTTATTGATGTTGGCGACCAGTTGGTCGACGGAATCCACATTTTTCATTTTTGCTTTCACGGCAACCATGACCTGAGATCCTAATTGCAGGGTGATCAGGTTAAGTACCCGGTCGATTTCCGGCCTGTTTTCCAGCAGGGACCTGATAGCCGCACTGGTTTCGTCATCAGCGCTTCGGCCTATCAGCAGGCTCTTGATCTTCACCGCGAGGAAGATGGAGATGAGGACCAGCAAAACACCAATCCCGATGCTTCCGATGGCGTCATATACCGGGTTGCCGGTGATGGTAGCAAGTGCCACCGCGATGAGTGCAAACACCAGGCCCATCAGGGCGGCAACATCCTCGCCCAACACCACGACCAGCTCGCTCTGTCGGCTGGTTTTGATCCATTTCCACAGCGACATATTATGCCTTATTTTATTGATCTGGACCATGCATCCGTAAAGTGATGCCGATTCAAGGACAATGCTCAGGGACAAAACAACAATAGCAATCAGCGGGCTTTTCAGTCCTTCGTGTGAAGTAAGCTTATGGATGCCTTCATAAACCGAAAACAATCCCCCCATGCTGAATAGAATCAAGGCAACGATGAACGACCAGAAATAGATCTCTTTCCCGTAACCCAGCGGGTGCTCAGGGTTTGGTTTTTTCTTTGAAGCCTTAAGGCCGAGGAATAGCAGGCCCTGGTTCCCGCAGTCGGCGTACGAGTGGATGGATTCGGCCAGCATCGCCCCGGAGCCGGTGATCACAGCCGCAACAGTTTTGGTTATGGCAATTCCAAAGTTTGCCAGCAAGGCAAAGAGTATTGATTTTATGGATGCATCCTGGTGCGACATATTCTATTTCAATTAATTCAGCGATTTCAGGTTTTCCAGGGCTGAAGGATCGAATTTGTGAATCTGGGCGAGCAATTCGCAGCTCTCCAGTTGCCCACATTCGGCGCAGGTCTGAAAACCTTTGGAAATTGCACAATTCCTTACCTGGCATTCGTAGCAATGGCCAATCTTGACGCCGGGTTCCATGCAGCCGGTGCAATTGATCATTTCAATGGTAATGCCGGTGGCGCCGAATTGCGTCATCCATTTTTCGGCAGTTTCAGCACGTAGTTTGTCATCATCGGCCAGTGTGGCTATCCTGGCATCGCAGGCAGCGCAGTTCAGGCCGCAGCAAGAAATAAGCTTTTCCATCATTTTATGATTTTGTATTGAATTTCAACTCAATTTGTATAAATTATTTAATATCAATATCTTTACTCATAAATGTTGGCAGAATATTAATGTGCATCAGTTTGGTGTGATTCAAAGAGTAAAATTAATAGTTAATTCTGCAATTCGAAAGCGGGAACCCTGCCCAGACTCATCTTTACATTCTCGAACAGGACTTTTTTAAATATAAGTATTAGATAGAATGTAAAAAGAAATAATCCATATTATTGCTCCGGTTATTAGTGAAAGAATCCTCTGTTTAACTTTAATTTTGAAGTTTTCTTCCCTGAGATCTGAAACGCTTCTATCATAATTAAATCTGCCTGATAATATAAATGGTGCCGAAATCATAATTATTATTATCTGAATAAAGCGATAGCTAATATTTTCATTTTCAATTAATTGAATTTCCCATTCATTTTTTAAAATTTCAAATTCTTTATTCCAATTATCAATTATTTCTTTTTCTTGTTCAATAGTAATCCCTCTTCTACGTAATTCTAATTTAGCCTGATCTTTTGCTTCTTGCCGCCAATCTTCATCTGAGCAATTGGAAATTGAAATAATTTCATCCAAGCTTCTTTCCGACATTGGTGGATATAATTCATTCATGATACTGGCATAATAAGGCACTACTGTTCAGGTGAAACGGCCTTGACACTGCGATGTCATTATGATCAGGTTTTTAATCAAATTCTTCTGTCAACTTATCGACTTCGGCTCTAAGTTTAGGTAGATGGTTAATTATTATTGCCCAAATATTCTCATCTGAAATTGAATCATAAGCATGGATGATCTGATTCCTTAAACCAACGATCCGAAAGGCTTCATGGATGGGAAAATCCGGCTCCTCTTTTATAATCCGATTCATTGCTTCTCCAATAATTTCAAGATTTCTTTCAATTGCCCTCTTGAGAAGAAGGTTGGATTTATATTCTGGAAATGATAAATTCGTTGAAGGAAGAAATGAATCTATCTCATGAATGGCTATTTTGATGTCAAACAGGGATTTAAGCACTTTTTCTTTCATAAACTAGAATTTTATCCCTATCTAATATCTTTCTGAAAATTGGATTTCTCACGGCTTGATTTTCAACAATATCAACCTCTCTTTTTAACAAAGCCTCCATTTTTTCTTTGAAATCCATATAGTTTTCAAAATATTTTGCGGGTTCAATTGAAGGACTAAACTGGATAAGAATATCTACATCACTCTTCTCTGAGAAATTTTCAGTATTTATTGAGCCGAAACTGAATAATTGCTCAACCAAATGCAGTTGACAGATCCTGTTAATATCATTAATATTTTGAAAAATCAGATTCATAAGAACAAAAATAAGCAAAAAGTCCAGACTATCAATCCTGAACGATTCAAAGAACAGCGCTAACGATGCTTTTTGTACTCCCTCATCTGTCTTGTGGGCTCTATGATGGAATAGCCGCTCCACAGGTCATCATCGAACTGGTCTACATAGATCACATCCATATACTTCTCCTGGACAAAACTTTCATACTCACTCTCTGGGATTTCCTTCTCGTCAAGCACATAAAATTCCGTTGAATTCTCTGTCCGAAGGGTAATATCCAGTTCAAGGTCAAAATCCATCAGTTCTTTATCAAACAGCGCCCTTTTCCTTTTTTTTGCTATTTCTACATTCCTGTTCACGGAAGCGCTTATGCCTTCGCTTCTTGAAAAATATTTCAAAAGGTAATTATCATCTTTCTTTTCAAAATATATCGAGCCGCCTGACTGGTTTTCGGTATATCCTATGCCTAATAGTTGGATATCCGTCCCTGTTTTCCCTTCGGCGTATTCAAAATCGGCCCGGATCAGGGCATAGGTTTCCACGGAAATATAAAGCCTGCCGGTATAATTCCCGCTGCTATGCGGTGTGAAATCAATGATATACACGTTTTCACCGTTGAAACTGGTCTCACCGGCAAGGGTATAATTATATTTCCCGGTCTCATGCAAAAATTCCCAGTGGTCTTTATCGTCAAGTGAACTGAATTTTAACTTGTAATTAATATTTTTTGAAAAATAACGGAGCAGCCTTTTATTATCTGGCACAGTATCTTTTTCATTTTCCGGGATACTATCAGGGGTATCCATTTTCTGGCTGAGGATACCGGTCCTGAACTTCCAGTATTCGTTGCTGTCGGTGGAATTGATGAGGTCCTTGAAGATCGTCTCGTACTGCTCGAGTTCTTCGATATCTTTCTCTTTCAGTGAGACGTTCCGGATGGGATCAACTTTCACCCTGGCTGAATCCTCTTCGTTTTTCGTCGTATACACATTTCCAAGAAAATCGCTGTAGGATGTCGTATGCTTCGGGATCATCTCCTCGAACAGCCTGAGGTCCTCCTCATCCAGTTCCGGGATCGTGCTGTTTTTAAAGTTGAGATGAAATTCATCGAAGTCGGTGATGGATCTTTCGCGGACAAAGATCTGGCGGACACTGGTCGTCTTTTTATAATTATCTTCTTTCTTCTTCAGTACCTGTTTTACGATGAAAAGCGGATCGGGAGGGTTGCCAAAGACCAGGGTTTCAGTCAGGTTATAGATTTCTTCATTTAAATTAATGATAGAAAAAGTATCCAATGAGCCCAGGATTATTTTTTTCGTCTCATAGCCGATATACTGGACACAAAGCGTATCGGTCATAGCGGTGCCGGTCGCATTCATCGAAAAATACCCGTTTTCATTGCTTATGGCACCCATATTTTTATGAAGGATGTAAACAGAAGCATAAGGAAGTGCAGCCTGATCCGCCGAATCAACAACGAGGCCTTTCAATTCAGTGATTGCAATCCCGCTCCGGCCTGCTGGACCAGCTTTCTCAACAGATTGTGCATGAATTCCCATGACCAGGACAAACGAAAAGAATATTGAGAATAAGTGCTTTTTTTTCATAATAATTAGCCGAAAAAGATCAGGCACAATGGCTAAGACCAGGAACGGGGCTTAAAGTTACAATTATTTTGTAGGTGGTGCCGGCAGTTCGCTCGCTGCGCTTCGGGATGACGGGGTTGGCACGTGGTGCAGGCAGTTCCCTCCTTCGTCGGGATGACGGAGTTGGCGCATGGTGCAGGCAGTTCCCTCGCTTCGCTCGGGAT
>CAYJNJ010000083.1:0-22494 GCA_964371595.1 uncultured Bacteroidales bacterium
CAGCCCGGTGCTGCCTGAGAATACGACTGCATCATCGCTTTCGCGCCTGACTGTATAGGTTACATTGAAAGTAGATGTAGTAACATCATCAATTCCTACATCCACAAGCAGCACATCGTGCATGAAGACTTCCTTCCGGAAAGCCACGTGGGCATCGCGCATGATGATCCCGGGCCCTCCGATATTATGCTCGCTGAATCCAAGCGACCCGAGGAATTTGATCCGGGCATCGTGAAAAACCGCCAGCGCCTTGTCGTTGCCCATATGCCCGCCATAATTGATATCCCCTACCCTCACCTCGATCCGGGCAACATCTTTCAGTAATATCCACTTGTTATCTCCCATAATATCAATAATAAAAATACAATAATAAGTTATTTAACGGAAATTTCAAAGACGATTTGACTATGTTAAAGTTCTGTTAAATAAGGAGTAAAACAGATCATCATCAAATATCTGACGTTAAATGAGAGTAACTTTATTTATAATTGCCATCCAGGTCAATTAATTCAAAATTCAAAATTCAAAATTCAACATTCAACATTCAACATTAATTTTCCATGCCAAGTCTAAAAACTATTGATTTCACCGAACAGCCCGGCATGCCGCAGATCATGGCACGGGTGGAAGCCCTGAAAAAAGCGGGCAAAGCATATTCCGATATAACCGATGCAGAAGGCCACCAGTATGTTGACCTGGTGCAGGAAGGCGGCGGGATGCTTGGAATTGCACTCGTCGGCTATACTTACGTCCTGGAAGAAGCCGGCATCAGGTTCTTCAGCGTTGCGGGCACCTCAGCTGGGGCAATCAACACTCTGATGCTGGCCTCGCTGGGCAAAACGCCCGACAGCAAATCTGAAAAAACACTTGAACTCCTTGTCAATAAAAACATGTTCGACTTTGTAGATGGGGAACCTGGTATTAAAAAGCTCCTCCAGGGTTTTATCGACGGAAGCCCGAAATGGAAATTATGGTTGCAGACAGTCGGCCAGATCCGGAAGATCATTTCACTTGTTAACGAACAACTCGGTATTAACCCCGGTCAGGATTTCGAGGGATGGATAGTGGAAAATATGGCTAAGAACGGGATCAGGACCACAAAAGACCTTGAGGAATTCCGCTCCCAAGTTCCCGCGATAAGCTGCCGTGATGGCCGACCGACCAGTGACCTTAAACCCAAGCTGGTCATGATCGCATCTGACATTACTACTCAAACCAAGGTACAATTCCCTGAAATGGCCCCGCTGTACTGGGAAAATCCGGGTAACACGCCGCCGGCCAAATATGTGCGGGCATCCATGTCGGTACCGGTCTTTTTCTACCCGGTCATCGTCGAGGATTTGCCAAAAGGTCCGGAAGCTATAGCCCGATGGAAAGAGATGGTTTCTTATGACGGGGATATCCCGCCAAAAGTCGCTTTCGTCGATGGCGGACTGTTGTCAAATTTCCCGATCAATGTCTTCCACAATGCGAAAGTTGTGCCCCGGCTCCCAACATTTGGGGTAAGGCTCAGCTCGTACCGTAGCGAATTCAACAAGACCGGCAATTTCTTCCAGTTTGCCGGGGCAATGATCGGAACAATGAGGCATATTTTCGATTTCGATTTCTTCCTTCGTCACCCTGATTACAAACATATTATCTGCTCAATTGACGCCGACAGCCAGTACAACTGGCTCGATTTCAACATGCCGGAAGATAAGAAAAAATCGCTGTTCCTCCTTGGTGCCGCAAAGGCGATAGATTTCCTCGAATGCTACGACTGGGAGCATTATAAAGAGGTTAGGAAGGCGTAGCTGACTACTTGAGTTTTGAGTTCTGAGTGCTGAGTGCTGAGAACTCAAAACTCTTTATCTTTGTTGCACTGGAATTTTAATCTGCAACAATGTCCGCAAACCGAGCCGTCATTATTGGGGCCGTTTCTATCAGTTTTGCTGCCACGATGTGGGGCCTCGACGGTGTGGTGCTTACCCCAAGACTTTATAACCTGGACGTAGGCTGGGTGGTCCTGATCCTGCACGCCCTTCCCTTCATCCTGATGCAAACCTTCCTGTTAAAAGAATACCAGCATCTTAAGACTTTCACAGCCCACGATTACCTGATCATTGGGCTGATCGCACTTCTTGGCGGGGCCATCGGGACCTTATCGATCGTCAAAGCCCTGTTCCTGATCAACTTTAAAGAGCTCAGCATCGTGGTCCTGTTGCAGAAACTGCAACCCGTATTTGCAATTACGCTGGCTGCCATAATCCTGAAAGAACGCATCAACAAGTATTTTATAGTCTGGGCTTCCATTGCCCTGTTAGCCGGTTATTTCCTGACTTTCGGCTTTGCTGCGCCTGACCTTGAAACCGGTTCCAATACTGCCATATCAGCCATGTTTGCACTGCTTGCCGCATTTTCATTCGGAAGTTCAACCGTATTCAGCAAAATGTTACTGAAACGTCATTCATTCATGACCGCCACTTTTTACCGGTATGGGTTTACAACCGTCATCATGGTACTTTTCATCGCTTTGTTTGGGAAACCTGTTGTTTTTGGAGAGATCACAACGATGAACTGGGTCATATTTTTCATTATAGCCTTCACCACGGGCAGCGGCGCCATCTTTCTTTATTATTACGGGCTGAACCACGTAAAAGCTTCCGTTGCCGTAATATGCGAGCTTTTCTTTCCAATTTCAACTATCGTTTTTGATTATTTTGTGAATGATTCAAGGTTATCGTTGATACAATGGATCAGCGCAGCCATCATGGTATTTGCGATCGTGAATCTGAACCGGATGCAAAGCCCTGAAAAATCTTCAACCTGAGCTTTCATTTCCTCTTCTTTTTTCTTATATTTGTTAACAGGTATAAAAAACAAAGGATATGGACGAACATGAAGGATTGAAACTTGTTTTTACCGGCTCATTAATTGAAGCCGAATTTATTAAAAGCCTGCTCGAAGAAAACGGGATCGGGGCCATGGTCAGGAATACCATGGGCGAAAGCCTTGTGGCAGGCTGGGTATCGGGCGGCCCGGAAGATGCAGGGCTGGTTTATGTCACCGAAAACCACGAAAAAGAATCAAAGCAGCTTGTCGAAGAATACATCAGGACCAAGGAATGACAGGCAGCAGAATACCAGGGAAATGCCAGTGCGGAAAGGCCATGCTGTACCTGGCATTTCTATTTTTGATATTCTGTACTTCCATTCCCGGAAACCTGCTATTTTCCCAGCATTACCAGCTTAATGATGAATTCCTCATCCTGGATGCCGGTAAAAACAGCCCGCTTTACACGACCTACACGGCATCCTTGGATCGCTCGCAGCTTTATGGCGACAAAGGTTATAAAATGACCTATGACAATGATTACAGCCCGATTGAGTATGGCAGCGAGCATGGCGGCCGGATATTCACCCTCTGGGAGATCAATAGTGTTGTAGTTGACCGGACCGGTGATTTTCACAGGAAACCACTGGTCAGGGCGTCATTTTCAGATATGGCTATCCTGGATTATGAACCCTGGCCCGGCCTGGAGGTCCAGGAAGTATTCTTCGTCTATAGCTCAGGCATAGCGATGGTTGATTGTTATCTTGTGAATAATTCCGGTGAAAATCTGGATATCAATATTTACCCCGTTTTCCAGGGGGCAGATTCACTCAAAGTTTCCGGCCGTATCCCCGGTAAAAATGCTTATCTCCTTCATCATTTTGAAACAAAACAAAGGCTTATCAGTAACCTCTCTGATAAATATCCTTACCCGACAAGGCTTACCGATATTTTTCAGGGCGATTTCCCGGCATATTCTTATGGAGCGTATAATGGGGACCTTGCTGATTTTTACCGTTATATAAAAACCGATTTTTATTCCGAAAGCCGCTCCGATTCCCTGAACCTGATGGATTTCGGCGATGCTGACCTGGCGGCCCTTCACGGGAAATTTTACCTCAGGCCCGGTGAAAGCACCAGGTTTCGTTATTGCAGGGCGATTCAATCTGCGGAACAGGAAATTGACAAGCTAAGCAATGAGGTCGATATCGCTTTACATATTGATATCCAGGAATATATTAACAGTAATGTAAACCTTTTCTCTAAAGTTCCGCGGCTGCAGTTTCAAAGAATGGAAGAAAAAATGATCTATCTCTCGGCATTGAACCTTGCCAGGGGGTGCATGCTGCCACCGTCGGGTGAAACAAGCTACAACCATTATGTTTTCAGCCGGGAACCATTATGGGGATGGGGACATGGCCACCAGGTGCTTCATGAATCACTGAGCATGCTTGCCTATGTTTACCTTGATCCGGTCTCGGCCCAGAATTCACAGCGGGTTTATATGGAGCAGCAGGGCGATGACGGTTTTATCGCTTACAGGCACGGCCCGCGCGGGGCTCAGGCCTATCCTCATAAAGACAAACCAACCACCTCTGCCCCGTTCTTTAGCTGGATCAACTGGGAAATATTTAAAATTAGCCAGGATGAAGGATTCCTGGAAGAAGCATATACCAGTGGTGTAAAGTATACGGAATGGCTGTTAAAAAACCGTGACACCGACCAGGATGGCACCCTTGAATGGGGTCCCTATGGTATTATTGAGAATGTAAGGGACTGGTATAATGCAGTTTTCCAGGTTTCAGCCGAGCGTTATCTTGATGTGGATAAGGAAGATATTTCAGATGAACTCGAATGCCTCGACCTGAGCCTGATGCTTGTAAAAGAAATGCGTTCCCTGTCGGAGATGGCATCGCGGTTAGGTAAAAAGAAGGAAGCAATAAACTGGAAATCAAGGGCCGATAATATTTCCTTACTGATTAATGAACGAATGTGGGATAAAGAAACCCGCTTCTTTTATTCCGTTAACAAGGCTGATCATGGCTTTTATTTTATGAGCAGGGACCTACGGCGTGAAGAGATCATAGGGTTCCTGCCGATGTGGGCCGGTGCCGTAAGTATTGAAAGGGCGGATGAACTGGTCCTCAAGCTTACCGATCCGGCAAAATTCTGGAGAAAATACGGGATACCTACCCTTGCCGCCGATGATGAATGGTACAGCCCATACGTGGATTATTGCTGCAAATGGAATGGCCCTGTTTGGATGCTTTGGGATTACATGGTCTTTGACGGGCTGAAAAATTACGGCTATGATGAACTTGCCATGGAACTGGCAAAGAAAATGATCAGTGCCGTTGAACTCCAGCTTTCGCGTAACCACAATTTCTGGGAATCCTACAGTCCTGACAACGAAGTGCTGAACTGCCCCCAAAACTACATCTGGGATGCGATTATCGCAAAACTGATGATTGAATGTTCTTCCTATTAAATTTTTATTTTTGCTGAGAGTAAATATTAACAAATCCAGACTATGAAAGCTTATTCCATTCTCTTTTTTTCTGTTATCCTGTTATTTTTTTCATCCTGTAAGCCCGAAACAAAAGAAGAAGCGCTGATCGGCAAGATCGCACTGAAACTGCAGACTGACCGCTTAACCCCTGAAGTTCTCTGGGCACTGGGACGGGTCGGTGAATTCGAGGTATCCCCCGATAATAAGCAGATCCTTTTCAGCATTACGTATTTTGACGTGGAAAAAGATAAAAGCAACCGGGAGATTTATACTATTTCAGTTGATGGTAAAGACCTGAAACAGCTCACACAGACCCCGCAAAACGAATTTAATTATACCTGGCGGCCTGATGGCAAAAAAGTCGCTTATATTTCCACTGCCGACGGATCTGCACAAATCTGGGAGATGAACCCTGACGGCTCGGGCAAAACCCGGATCAGTGATTTCGAAGGAGGGATCAACGGTTTCAGGTATGCTTCCGATTTTAAAAAGATTGCATTTTCTGCCGAAGTAACAATAGAAGACCCTCTTACAAAGGAACTGTATGAAGGATTGTCGCTGACCAAGGGCAAAGTATATAACAAGATGATGTTCAGGCACTGGGATGAATGGCGTGAAACTTACAGTCACCTTTTTATTGCCGACCTGCAGGGCGGGAAATTGACAAATCCTGTTGATATTATGGCAGGTGAACCCTTCGACTTCCCTAATAAGCCATTTGGCGGAATGGAAGATATGTCGTGGCACCCGGAAGGCAAATTCATTGCCTATTCATGCCATAAGAAAGACGGCAAGGAATACGCAGTTTCAACGAATTCCGACATCTACATTTATGACCTTGAGAATAAGAAGACCGATAATTTTACAAGCGGACTAAAAGGCTATGATCTTGCCCCGAACTATTCCCCTGATGGTAAATTTCTTGCGTGGTCGAGCATGGAACGCGATGGTTATGAAGCTGATAAACTCAGGATGATGGTTTATAATCTCGAAACAAAATCAAGGGTGGATTTCACCGGGTTCTTTGATAATGATGCGGAACACCTTGTCTGGGCAGATGACAGCAAATCAATTTATTTTGTTTCCTACTGGTATGGATCCAAGGAGATTTTTAACCTGAACCTTAACGGTACCATCACACAGTTAACCAACGGTGTTCATGATTTTACCGCAGTGCAGCCTGCCGGCGACCGGATCATTGCTTCGATGATGTCTATGTCGCTGCCATCAGAGCTCTTCTATGTGCCGGTCACAGGTGGCAAGGAAACCCAGCTCACTTTCACGAACAAAGAAATCCTTGACCAGCTGACACTGGCCAGGGTCGAAAAGCGGTTTGTGAATACTACCGACGGCCAGAAGATGCTTACATGGGTGATCTACCCGCCGCATTTTGATGAACGCAAACTCTATCCCGCCCTTCTATATTGCCAGGGCGGTCCGCAGAATGCACTCTGCCAGCCCTGGTCATACCGCTGGAATTTCCAGATGATGGCGGCCAATGACTACATCGTTGTGGCCCCTAACCGCAGGGGTGTCCCTGGCTTTGGCCAGGCCTGGAAAGAGCAGATCAGCGGTGATTACGGCGGACAGAATATGAAAGACCTGCTGACGGCCATCGATGAAGTCTCAAAAGAGCCTTATATCGACAAAAAGAACCTTGGTGCCGTCGGTGCCAGTTATGGCGGTTTCACCGTTTACTGGCTTGCCGGTAACCACGAAAAAAGATTCAGCGCATTTATTGCCCACGACGGCATGTTCAACATTGAAAGTGCTTACCTGGAAACCGAGGAGCAATGGTTCCCCAATTTTGACCTCGGCGGCGCCCCCTGGGAGAAAGACAATCCTGTTGCGCAGAAGAGTTATGCCAGTTCACCGCATCTTTTTATAAAGAACTGGGATACCCCAATCCTGGTCAGCCACGGGGAAAAAGATTACCGCGTTGTGGCAACACAGGGCATAATGGCGTTTAATGCCGCCCAGATGATGGGTGTCCCGTCGCAGCTTATTTATTTCCCTGACGAAAATCACTGGGTGCTTAAACCGCAGAATGGCATACTCTGGCAGCGGACTTTTTTCGCCTGGCTCGACAGATGGCTTAAGGATAAATAATGTTGAATGTTGTCCGCCATCTGGCGGATTTAATTCGGGAATAGTTATCAGTTATAATTAAATCTTACTACTATGAAAAAGAGCGTTTTCATTTTAATTATGATGGCCCCTTTCCTGGCATGGAGCCAGGATACGGCGAAAGTGCAAAAACCATGGATCTGGACTGGTATCACTGGTTTAAACCTCAACCAGGCATCTTTCAGTAACTGGACGGCAGGCGGTGTGAATTCCGTAGCTTTTTCAGCATTGGGTAAATTTTCCGCTAATCATACAAAAGATAAATTTACCTGGAATAACAACCTGAATTTGTTATATGGAATGGTCAAAAACCAGGATGAAACGATGAAAAAAAGTGAAGACATCATTGAACTCTTTTCAGTTGCAGGATATGATCTTTCAAAAAACTGGGCAGTAACCGGTTATGCAAGTTTCAGAAGTCAGTTTACTAATGGGTATGATAAAGATAATGATTCAATAAAAATATCAGAGTTCATGTCCCCGGGGTACCTGACCCTTTCTCCAGGGTTCCGCTTTAAACCCAATGATAATTTCTATATAATATTGTCACCGGCCACGGCAAAGTTCACCTTTGTCATGGATCAGACCCTAGCTAACCAGGGATCTTTTGGGGTTACGCCTGCAGTAACTGATACCAATGGGGTCGTGCTGGAAGAAGGCGAAAATGTATTGATCTATCTTGGCCCGTTCCTGGAGGCGTATTTTAAAAAAGAAGTAGTTAAAGGGATGACTTACGAATCACGTCTTAATATCCTGTATACATTTTTGAACCGCGATAACCTGGAGCCATATGATGCTGACATGAGCTGGGAAAATTTCCTGAATTACAGCATTGCCAAATATTTCTCAGTAAGCTTATTCCTGCATTTCGTGTATTTGCCGGGTCAGCCTACAATTAAATTCGATAATTTCGATGGTGCTGTAAGAATTACGGCTGTACCCAACCGACATATACAGATCAAGGAAACTGTAGGGATCGGCATTACATACAGTTTTCCGGAAGGCAAGTAACTGCTATAAGCACCAAATACCAAGCACCAAATACCAAATAAATCCCAAGCACCAAGCACCAAATACCAAATAAATCCAAATTTCGAAAAAACAAATTCAAAACGTTTTGGATTTTGAATTTGAATTTTTGGGCTTATTTGGTATTTGGTGCTTGGTATTTGGTGCTTGGGATGTGCTGGTTGCTTAGAAAATCTGTAAATGCGATCCTTTGTATTTTGTCCCCTCCCCTCTTTGAAATCCCATACAGGTATGCCTTATCGTAATATTTCAGGACAATGGTGATTGCGGCTACAGTATTTCCGGATTGCAGTTCTGCGATTGCTGCTTTAGCCACATCCCCGCCCATCCGGTTGCTGATTTTCTGCACCAGGGCGATCAATTCCTCCGGTTTGAAGCTGCCGTATTCTTCCATAAGCCGGTTTAGCCGCGATTCAAAGGGTAAGTCTATAAAAATAACCTGTGCATCAGCCAGCTTTGTTACTATTGGACCCGGGATGATGACCTTCCCGATATTCCTGCTCTCATCTTCAACCCAGACCGGCCTTGCCGGATCGAAAGCAAGCCATTTCTCAGCCAGGTTGTTCTCGAATTGCTCCGTAGTCGGCTGTTCCTGCTGGCCTAAAGCCCCGAATGCAGAGCCCTTGTGATTCGCCAATCCTTCAAGGTCAAGCACCTGTTCTCCCAGGCCGGCAAGTTGATGCAGGATCTCCGTTTTCCCGCTGCCCGTCATGCCGCCAAGTACCTTGACAGACGGCCCTTTTGTTAAAGATTCGCGGATATAATGCCGGTAAGCTTTATATCCTCCCTCGAGAATGGTCGTCTTTATTCCCGAAAAGCTTAAAAGCCAGGCCATGGCGCCGCTTCTCATGCCTCCCCGCCAGCAATGGACGAGAATTTCGTTATCAGGCGACAGCTTTTTCGCCCTGATGACAAAATCCGTCATTTTCGGCCCTACAATTTCCAATCCTTTCAACAGCGCATCGTCAGGGCCCATGCGGGTATACGTGGTCCCAACGATTGCCCTTTCCTCATCGCTGAACAAAGGCAGGCTGACAGCTCCCGGAATATGTCCCTGGAAGAATTCTTTCGGTGAGCGGACATCCACGACCGGGACCGATTTCGGAAGGGAAAGGAATTTTTCAGCAGGTATTTGAAGGATTGTGGCTGACATGGTAGAATTTGAGCAAAAGTAAGTTTTCTTTACTTTTGTTATAAATCGAAATTCTATGAAATACATCGGAGCACATGTAAGCGCATCCAGCGGGGTTGAGAATGCACCGCTGAATGCCCATAAAATAGGAGCCAAAGCCTTTGCTATCTTCACCAAGAACCAGAAGCAGTGGAAAGCCTCCCCACTTACAGAGAAAAGCACCATTGCCTTTAGGGAGAACTGCAAAAAGTACGGGTACCTGCCTGAGCATATCATGCCGCACGACGGTTACCTGATAAATCCCGGTAGCCCTGATAAGGAAATGCTGGAAAAATCGCGTGAAGCACTGCTTGACGAAATGCAGCGCTGCGAGCAGCTGGGACTGAAAATGCTGAATTTCCACCCCGGGGCACATCTTGGTAAAATCACGGAAGAAGAATGCCTGAAAAACATCGCGGAATCCATCAATTACGTCCTGCTGCACACAAAGGGCGTAACTGCCGTCATAGAGAACACCGCAGGACAGGGCAGTCACCTCGGGTATAAATTCGAGCATATCCGTGCTATCATCGACCAGGTAGATGATAAAAGCCGCGTCGGCGTTTGCATCGACACCTGCCATACCTATGCCGCAGGATATGATATCAAAGCTGTGGCAGGTTATGAACAGACCTTTCGTGATTTCGACAGCATCATCGGCATGGGTTACCTGCGGGGATTCCACCTGAATGACGCCCGTAAAGGGCTGGCTTCCCGCGTCGACCGGCACGAAAGCATCGGTAAAGGCGATCTTGGTGAAGAAGTATTTATCCGTATCATGAACGATCCGCGCTTCGACAACATGCCAATCATCTTAGAAACACCCGACGAGGAGATCTGGGCGGAGGAGATTGGCTGGCTGTATAGCGTAATCAGGTAGTCATAAGGTGGTCATTAAGTAGTCATTGATTGTCATTAAGTTGTATTCATGTTAACCGCCGACCGCTGACTGCTGGCTAAACCTCGAACTCCAGGAACTCCCCTTCCTCCTTCAGCCTTTTATTCATCCCCATGCCCTGGAGCCTGACATCTTCAGACTTACGGGTATCATACTCCGGGGTGAGACGCTGGCCGGTGGGTTTCAGGAGTTGCGGGCCGTTTGCCCTGGGGTTTTTTATTGCAGGATCGATCGGGTAGGCATTCATTTTATCGGCAGGATAAGGCCTTAGCATCCCCGTTACGTCGGACAGGGGCAACTCATGATGCAGCCATGATTGTTCCAAATGGCGCGGCAGAATGACCGGTGAGCGGTGATGGGGTATTTTCTGTAAAAGCTCATTGGCAACCGTGGTGATGATGGCAAACGAACGGATGATCTCGCCGGTTTCGGGATTGGCCCAGGTATCCCAGATCCCCGCAATGGCAAACGGCCTCTCCCCTTCCTTCAGATAAACCACGTATGGCTTTGAAAGTTTCTCTTTTGTGGTCCCTTCTATAAAGCAATCGGCAAGCACCAGGCAGCGCTGCGACCGGATCGGCTTGCGGAACGAAGGCTTGGTGATGATCCCCTTTGCACCGGTATAGCCAGGGTCATCTTCAGGGTTATGGTCCCCTTCAGACCGGGCATTGATGAGCAAAAGCGGCTTTTTCGACCAGAACGGGGTCAGCCCGAAGCGCAGAAGGTCAAGCTGACGCGGGTTATCACTTGTGATGACGGCTGCCAGGCTGCCAGGCACTATATTATAGCTCGGTTTGTATTCAAAGCCCTCCGGGGCTTTGACATTGAACCGCCTTTCCAGCAATTCAACCTTCTGAACCAATACATAGCGTCCGCACATAATCTACTGATCAGCCAAGTCTATTTTTGTTCGTTCTCAATTTTCGAAGAAATCACATCCATCAGCGGCACAAGCTGTACCTCTGGGTCCACCGACACCAGGATTGCAATATAATGCCCTATCAGCCTTACCATGATAAAATTGCTTTTGTTATCCCGGCAGGTAAAACCCTGGAATGTCATCGCAAGGTCGGAAAAGCGCTTATTTTCCGATACTTTTAGCTTTGCATCGGAAAGAACTGCCTGCGCTGCCAGCGAATCGGCGTATGTTAATATAATCCAGCGGTAATTTGTTGACGACCCTGCCACAGCTTCGTTCAACTGGAAAATGTTCCTGTAATCAAAGTAGTAAAAGTTCGAAAGCGCAATGCTCCCTTCAAGGTAAACCAGCTTGCCGTTGTTGCTTAAATTCCTGAATTGGTCGACAATCTGAGGGTTCTCACCTGATATGCTTATCCTGGCTGAAATATTATCCGCAAATGATCTAAGCACCTGTCCGTCTAATTTCTTCCCGGAAACGAAGGAAACCGTTATGAAGTATTTGTCTTTCCAGGATGAAATATAGCTTTCCTCGATCGCAAGGATAGTTCCCGGCTTAACAGACCAATCTGAAGACAGGCGCGTTATGCTGAAAATGCCGTAAGCCGACGGGGCATCTTCCATTTCATAAATTTCCACCAGCAGGTTAGTAAGGGATGGATCGGTAAAATGGGTTGAAAGCACCTTTATAAATCCATACTCATGGTACAAATCTGCCCCGCCATCGATAAGCTCAAAGAGGTTATCGCCTTCGAAAATCTCCGGTTCTGCAGCCATCTTCCACCCAAATATTTCATTATCAGCCGGCAAAAGAGATTTTATATCCTGTCCGGAAAGGTGGAAAGCGAACAAAAACAAAACAATTATGATTTTCCCTTTTAGAGCCACTTCGATTATAAATTAAACTTCGTATTCGACAACCGACAATTTTTCCAGGTCCATCTCCCCCACGCCCAGTTCATAGGCTTTGCTGACAGTGAGGATATCCTGCGGGGCCATATCGAGACAGCTTGCACCAAAGGCATCGACAGCCACAGGGTCGGTGCCGGCAACCACGATATCCATTCTCTTCAGTGGTCCAGGCCCGGAAGGACCGCCGCCCGTGATAAATTCGATCGCGTCGGCAACAGTCAGGTCGGGCTTTCGCACCAGGTTAAGGTCGGCAATGCATTGTGCCAGGTATTCAGGGTCGTTACGCACGCCGGATCCCAGGTGGAAGTTCACATTCGTCTTCCGGGTCGTCAGGCCCATCATATTTTTCAGTGCCCCGGTAAGGATAGTCGAAGCATGGTGCTTCAGGATGGGGACGTTTATGAATACATCCACTTCGCTTATCTTTTTAATGATTTCAATATCTTTGAGATGTACTGCACCTTTCACGGTTTCCATCATCCTGAAATCATCATCATTGTAAACTGCCGGAAACTCATTGGATTTAACCTGTACAAGCTCGTTGATGATAAAGCGGTGACGATCGTACTTATCACTCCTTTTCCAGTATTCCCTTGAAACCGGCTGCAACATAACTATCTCACCTGCGCCGGCTTCCCAGCACAGGAAAAGCAGGGCGAGGGCAATATCAGGGTGAGGATAGGTCCCCGGTTCTTCAAATGCCGAATTCACCAGGAAACCGACAGATGAACCGGCGGGAACAAATTTTTTGATCCCGCCAAGTTCATGTATCGCCCTGAATGTGGCATTATAGTAATCGTTTGATTTTACTTTGCAGAGATCTGGCAATGCGGGTTCTGCAAATAATTTCAGCGGTGCCAGGTTCAGCAGCATCCCACCTGCAACCAGGCCAGTGCCACGATAGATAAAATCACGACGGTCCATTTCATCTCCTATTTTACGGGGAAGTAAATATTGGTCTGCCATTTAGTTGTGTCCGGCTCCGTCATCGGATCGGTCACATATTCTTCAATCGGTCCGCTGGTTGATTGAAGCCCGAAATCTTTAATGTATTCATCCAGGGCTACGTACATATACATCGTCTTTTCATAAGAGCCGAAGTGGGTACCCATCACCGCGCGTGTGGCAGGCATCACCTTATACTGGATCCGGCCTTTCGGCGCAATTTCACGGTCAATCGGAAGGCAGTTCTCAAATACGGTAAACTGGTTGACCTCGTCCCATTTGTGGTAAAGTGAGAAAGGCGCACCGGTGATTTCGCATTTGGCTTTTGCATGCGCAGTATAAAGTTCGGTAAAAATCACACCCATTTTCATACCGATATCCGACCAGTTGCATGAATCAATGACAGAGATAACGGCTTTTTCCTGCATATCGACAATCTGCAGAGCCGGCGGATCGGGCATGGCTTCCGTGATTTCCTTGAGTTTATTCAAGCCGTCAACAAAGAAAGGCTTCATCATCCCGGGCATCATCAGTCCGAAATATCTCCCCATAGGGTAACCCATATCGGGAAGATCAACGCTCCAGGTAACTTTCGTCGCACCTTTATCTTCACTGAAAACAAAGGAACTGGTGCCTGGATCGCCTTTTGTGAAAGCAAGCGCCGAAGTTATTTTCTTATAAGGGACACTTTCGATGATGGTCATACTGCCATCGCCGTATTTCTTGCTTTTCCATGCATTTTTCGCATCCACGCCTTGTTCCGGACCTTCATAAGTGTTAGTCATTTCCGGGTCACCGGCCTGCCACGGCGACCATGCCGGCCAGTTATGGAAATTATTCACCTGCTTGTAAATAACACTCGCAGGCTTGTTGATCACAAGCGATTCTTCCATGTGGGTTTGTTTAGGAAGGAAAACTGCGACAATTAAAAAGATGGCAACCAGGATGACCAGGATGACCAGGATGATCTTTAAAGCTTTCATAATTTAATAATTATTGGGTTAGTAAAATATTTATTAGGTTGATCTATAGTAACAAAGATATTGATTTACGCCAAAAGCCGCTTTCTTTTTTTGTTATTGGAAAGTTAAAAAACACTGAAAATAAATCCTTTTGATTGTGCAACCATTTAACAGGATTGGATGTCTTATTATTTATTAACCCCCAAAAGGCTGCCACTTCCGGGCTGATTTATTTTGTATGCAATATCGAAATAAATTTATCATTTATGAAAAAAATCTACTCCTTGTTCCTGCTAATCTTCCTGGCCGGAACTATTTGCTCAGGCCAGGAAAGCGGGATGCTGACAGGTGTTCTGCATGACCAGCTGACCGGAGAACCGCTTTTTGGCGTGAAAGTTTCAGCGGCTGGATTTGTGACCCGAACAGGTCATGACGGAACATTTTCTTTTTTGGTACCAATTGGAAGTTATGATGTTTTTCTTTGCCGTTATGGTTTATATGACCTTAACCTGGAGAATATTGCAGTTATTAACGGAGATACGGTAGCCATTGATACCATCATGGTACCATTTCCAGTTGGCCCGGCTATAGTAAAACAGGAAGATGATGGATCAGCAATGGTAGTGACCTGGCATTATTCCGGACCTGATATGATCGAAAAAAGCAATGAAAATGGGGAAGTTGATGATTTTTTCCTTTTCAATGATGTCGGCAGCCAGGTAGCCGGTAAATATGACTGTTATTATGATAATGTGGTGGGAGGAAGGATTTTCGTCGGTGACAGTAATTTCCCGGTGCCTTTCCTGGGCAGCAGGTTCGCGGTAAAGATTTATGATGATGAAGGAATGCAAGGCCGTCCGGGCAATACCCTGGATGTAGACACAATTGTTGTCGACCAGTACGGTTGGGTGGGATTTGATTCACAGGATGCATTTTGCGCAACTGATAATTTCTATATGTCGATGGAACAGCTCCAGGATGCGCCGGAATGCGCCCCTGTTGGAATTGCAACTTATCCGCCCGGTAACCATAGCATGATGAAGTACCAGGACTATAACTGGGAACAATTCCCAACAGGAAACGTGATGATAAGGCCATGGGTAGCAAAGGAGCATGATAGCCTTAAAGTTGTTCATTACAGGGTGGGCAGGTATTCAGACTTCGATCCGAACGGCCCTCCTCAATCCGGCTCGTTTTCCGAACTGGCAACAACTGAAAGCACTTATTATGCAGACTATGCCTGGGGTGGACTTCCGGAAGGTTGGTACTGTTATGCCATTAAATGTGTGTACAATAGTGGATACTCTTCAGATTGGATTGTATCTGATAATTGGTATGGCTTTAAATATAATGCAGGTGTAAACGTTTCCATGTCGGACCAATCAGACCCGAATGCAATTTATGTCTCACTTGCAGGATATTATCCTGTAAATGATGTTTTTGCTACTTTAACAAATATGGAGGGAAATGCTCACTTTTATGAAATACCCGCAGGCGAATACAAGTTATTAGCCTTCAAACCAAGGTTTGACCTGTTTACTGTGGACACCCTGGTTATCAATAACGATACGGCTTTTTCAGGATTTGTGCTTCAGGAAACCAGGATACCGGTTGATAGCCTGATGGTTAATCCATTTACCGGTGTATTGGAATGGAAGAATGCCAACATTACCCAGTTTGATTGGAATTGCGGGGACCAGGGTATCTGCCATGAAGTTACCACTTCTGAAATTGTACTGGGTGTCTATTCTAACTGGGTGCTTTCCTGTGAGTTTTTATATAATGCAGAATTTGAGCAGGATTACCTGGATTACTCTACAGATTATGGGCGCACCTGGGCACACATTTTACAACTGGAGCCCAGCCCTGAAGCTCAAAAGCTTGAAATCAGCCTTGACAGCCTTACCAATCAGGGCGGAGCCAACACATTCCGGTTCCAGCTCCGCGATAACCATGGTTCTCCTTTCTATCTTGATATCAACAGCATGAGCATATGGTCACCTGATATCAATGTGGATCCGGAAAGTTACCAGGTGATCCTGAATAGCCAGGAGGCTAGCTGGACAGATAGCATTTCCTTTCTGCTGCCTTTTTTAGAAAATGACATAGTTTACCAAGCCGGGATTGCTGCGAATTATTCCACGGGTCTAGCGGATACCGTTTTTATTGAATTCACCTATCACAAACTATTCGCCCCGGAAAATTTCGCCCTCTCCTATACAGGCGACAGTTTGCTCTTCACCTGGTCACCTCCTTCGGGATCATGGGCAGCATGGTCGCAGGAACATGATTTTCCTAATGCTTTCAAAGGCTATCACCTGGAAATGGTCACAGGCAACAATATATATCATCATTACATCTATGATTGCTTTGACACATCACTTACCTTGTTTCATTCGGGCTGCGATACGGTCAGAGCAACAATGACTGCTGTTTACGATCTTAATGATTATGGCTACCCGGGTGATACCGTTGAATCACAGCCCACAGGACCGATAGAATTTAACGGTACTGGCGCTTTTCTCGATAAATTAGAAGAAGAATGGTCATCTTTGACTTTTTCTGCAAATTGCTGGAATACAAATGGCCAGGGCCTTTCCATCAGGCCTGACGAAGGCAATCCCGGGGCTGCTTTTGTTTTCCGAAATAGTAATGATCCGTATATTGCGTTTCTGGAAAGCAATCCCATAATTCTTAAACCTATCACCGACGGCCCCCAGGTCCTGGAATTCGACCTAAAACTTGAGACTGACAGCCAATCCGGAAATGATGCGCTGGAAGCCCAGGTCAGATCTGATGGCAGTGGAATATGGATTATGGTCCAGGGGGTGAATACCATTCATGGAAGCATTGACTGGATGCACTTCAGGCTTTACCTTGAAGAGAACCTTTTCAGTGATAAATTCAGTATCAGGTTCCTGTTTTACGGTTCAGGAGAAGATGAAACAATCTGGACTATCGACAACATCCGGTTGCACAACCTATGCCCTGGGCCTGCTACATTTAATGCGCAACGTGCAAGCGATACCGAAGTGTTCCTGAGCTGGGGAGGGATGACACAGGGCTACTCTGCCGGTCGTAGCTTAGCAAGCTATAACATTTACAGGAAATATGACCAGGAAGAATTTACCTTGCTGGCTGAAACGACCGATTCGATTTATATTGATACGGTAAGCGCCGGCGGTCAGTACTGCTACCAGGTGTCAGCCATTTATAATGATAATGGCACCCTCTGTGAATCACCGCTTACAGATTCTTCCTGCGTTATCTCATATCTTGGTTTTGAAGAAAATCAGCCGACTGACAGGATCCGTGTTTATCCAAATCCTTCCAGGGACCATCTCGTTATCAGCTGTGCGGATGAAAATATTCAATCCTTAATGATTTACAATTCAATCGGAATAATCCGGGAAATAAAAGGCGATGATAAGAAAGAAATGATCCTCAGTCTGAAGGATCTGGTGCCTGGCATATATTTCATCAGGATTAACCTGGAGGATGAGTTTTACCTGGAGAAAATCATACTATTGGATTAAGTCTAAAAAATAACCACGAAGGCTCACTAAGGATTTCGCGAAGGCACACAAAGAATTTATACTGATAACCAATCACTTCGTACGCCTTTGTGATGACCTTCGAGCGCCTTTGTGGTTTAAGAAATCGAAGTCAGCCATAAAAAAAAAGCCACCTCAATGAGATGGCTTCTTCTTTTATCAATAAGCTGAAAATCTACTTCACCTTATCCACGATTGCCTTGAAGGCTTCCGGATTGTTCATCGCGAGATCGGCAAGCACTTTGCGGTTGATCTCGATATTGTTTTCTTTCAGTTTACCCATGAATACCGAATACGATAAATCATATTCCCTGACGGCTGCATTGATACGCTGGATCCACAGTGCGCGGTAATCACGCTTTTTCTGTTTGCGGCCCACGTAGGCATAGCCCAGGCTTTTCTCATAGGCATTCTTGGCAACGGTCCACACATTCTTCCGGCGGCCCCACTGCCCTTTTACCCTGTCAAGAATTTTTTTTCTTCTTGCTTTGGATGCTACTGCATTTACTGATCTTGGCATATAACCCTTTCTTTTTTACTTCAGCGGCCTATGTTTCACGACTCTTTGTTGCTGCAAGTAAGTTAACACTAATTGAATTACTGAAGCATTGTTTTGACATTCTTAAAGTCGGCTCCTGAAACCTCTGTGAAGTGACCCAGGTTGCGTTTCCGCTTCTTGGACTTCTTGGTCAGAATGTGGCTTTTGTATGCATGCTTCCTTTTGATCTTACCGGTGCCGGTTATGTCGAACCTTTTCTTGGCTCCGGATTTTGACTTCATTTTAGGCATCTGATTTTTATATTGATTGTTTAAGAGTTCTATTGTTCAATTGTTCGATTGTTCCAGGGTTCCAGTGTTCCAGTGTTCTAGGGTTCAACCTCAAAACCTCAAAACCTCAAAACATTATTACTTCTTCGGTGCAACTATCATTATCATCCTCTTCCCTTCCAGCCTCGGCAATTGCTCCACTTTTCCAAATTCCTCAAGGTCGGCGGCGAATTTCAGAAGGATATACTCCCCTTTTTCTTTGTAAATGATGCTTCTCCCTTTGAAAAACACATCTACTTTCACTTTGGCACCTTCTTCAAGGAACTTGATGGCGTGTTTCATCTTGAAATTAAAATCATGATCGTCGATATTCGGCCCTAACCGGATCTCTTTTACCACAATTTTGGCTGAATTCGCCTTTATTTCTTTTTGCTTCTTTTTCTTTTCGTAAAGAAACTTCTTATAATCAACCACTTTACAAACCGGCGGACTGGCGGTTGGGGATATTTCAACCAGGTCCAGGTCAAGCTCCTCGGCTATGCGAAGGGCATCTTTAATGTTGTAAATTCCAACCTGGACATTTTCACCGACCACCCTCACCACAGGCGCTTTGATCAACTCGTTTACATTGTAAGGTTCCTCCTTTGGCTTGATCTCCCGCCTCGGTGGCCTGCTTTTAAATGGAAATGACGTTGCTATGAGTAATCCTCCTATATTTAATTCAACTTATTATGATTTCCGGTCATTAAAGACCTGCTAATGCTTCTTCTACTTCCTTTTTAACCAGGTTGATAAATTCCTCAATAGTAAAAGTACCCAAATCTCCCTGCCCGTGTTTTCTAACGGAAACGGATCCGGATTCTTCTTCTTTCTCGCCTACGACAAGCATGTAGGGGATTTTCTTCATCTCCGCATCCCTGATCTTCCTGCCTGTTTTTTCACTGCGTTCGTCAACGAGGGCGCGAATTTCGGAATTTTTCAGCAAATGTATAACTTTTTTTGCATATTCCTGAAATTTATCACTGATCGGCAACACAATGGCCTGGTCAGGGGTGAGCCACAACGGGAAATTGCCGGCGCAATGTTCCAGCAACACAGCCACAAAACGCTCCATCGATCCGAATGGCGCACGATGGATCATGATCGGGCGGTGTCTTTCGTTATCGCTTCCGACATATTCCATCTCAAAACGCTCAGGCAGGTTGTAATCGACCTGGATGGTGCCAAGCTGCCATTTACGGCCGATGGCGTCACGCACCATAAAGTCCATCTTTGGCCCGTAGAAAGCAGCTTCACCTTCAACGATCACGTATTCAAGTCCGGATTCCTGCGCTACCTCTATGATAGCCTTCTGGGCCTTCTCCCAGTTTTCATCGGAACCGATATATTTTTCGCTGTTATTCGGGTCACGCAACGAAATCTGTGTGATAAATTCTTTGAAGTCCAATGCCTTAAAGATCAATAACACGATATCGATCACGCCTTTGAATTCATCTTTCACCTGGTCGGGTGTGCAAAAGATGTGGGCATCATCCTGCGTAAAGCCACGCACCCTGGTAAGCCCGTGCAACTCGCCACTTTGCTCGTAACGGTAAACCGTACCGAATTCGGCAACGCGCAACGGAAGATCTTTGTAGGATCTCGGCCTGCTCTTGTAAATTTCGCAATGGTGAGGGCAGTTCATCGGTTTCAGGAAAAACTGCTCCCCTTCTACAGGTGTGTTAATGGGCTGGAAGCTGTCTTTGCCGTATTTGGCCAGGTGGCCCGAGGTGCGGTAAAGCTCTACATTGCCGATATGAGGTGTAATGACCTGGACATAACCTGCCCTGCGCTGAACTTTTTTCAAAAATTGCTCGAGGCGTTCCCTCAGGTCAGCGCCTTTAGGCAACCAGAGCGGTAAGCCTGCCCCTACTTTGGCGGAAAAAGTGAACAGTTCCAGTTCCCTGCCTAAGACACGGTGGTCGCGCTTTTTTGCTTCCTCGAGTAATACAAGGTACTCTTCGAGCTCTTTCTGCTTAGGGAAAGTAATGCCATAGATGCGGGTCAGCATCTGGCGCTTTTCATCGCCCCGCCAGTAAGCGCCGGCAATATTCAGCAACTTGACGGCTTTTATAACGCCAGTATCCGGGATATGAGGTCCGCGGCAAAGGTCTGTAAATGTACCGGATTCATAAAAAGTGATCTCCCCGTCGTTCAGCCCGGCAATAAGCTCCAGCTTATACTCGTCGCCTTTTTTTGTGAAATAGTCAACAGCTTCGGATTTCGAAACTTCTTTGCGTGTATAGACCTGCTTTTCACGGGCCAGGACAAGCATCCTGTCTTCAATTTTCTTAAGGTCTTCCTCGGTGATCTTATATTCGAGGAAATCAATATCGTAATAAAAACCGCTCTCAATATCAGGACCAATACCAAATTTCACACCGGGATAAAGCTGCTCGATCGCTTCTGCCATAAGGTGTGCAGAGGAATGCCATACAGTGGCTTTGCCATCGGTGTCATTCCAGGTAAGAAGCTGCAATGTTGAATCCTGGCTGATTGGCCGGGTAGCATCCCAAACCTGTCCGTTCACTTTGGCAGCCAGCACATTTCTCGCAAGCCCTTCTGAAATGCTGAGCGCAATCTCCATCCCTGTAACCCCTTCGGGGAATTGCCTGACGGAATGATCGGGAAATGTGATATTTATCATGCTTAAGTTTATTTTTTTTAAAAGAGTGTGCAAAGGTAATCAAAACAATGATTTTAGCAAAATTTAGATGGATATTTAAAAATATTTACTACTATGTATTGCATAGTACTAAATAATGTATTATATTTGCCGCATGGATATCGAAAGAAATAATGCCCAGATGCGGAAAGGTGTGCTCGAGTTGTGCATCCTTTCCATAGTTTCCCGGGAAGACGCCTATGCGTCCGATATCATCGGGAAGTTGAAGGATGCAAAATTAATTGTCGTGGAAGGTACCCTTTACCCTCTTCTGACAAGGCTGAAAAATGAAGGTCTGCTCAGTTACCGCTGGGAAGAATCGACCCAGGGCCCACCCAGAAAGTACTATAAGATTACAGAATCGGGGCAGCAGACGCTCGACCAGATAGTTTCTGAATGGAGGGAAATGGTGGAAGCGGTGGAGAGGCTGATGGGAAGGTTGTGAGGTTGTGAGGTTTTGAGGTGGTGGGGTGGTGTAGTGGTGAAGTGGTGTAGTGGTGTAGTGGTGGGGTGGAGCTTTGGAACCCGGAACCTGGGACACTGGAACACTGGAACACTGGAACAATAGAACAATAGAACAATATATCTAAAGATGAAAAAAACCATAACAGTCAGTATCGGTGCGATTGTCTTCCATGTTGAAGAAGACGCTTATGACAAGCTTTCCCGTTACCTGGAAGCTATTAAATCGCAATTCCGCAGGTTTGACGGTCGGGATGAGCTTATTTCCGACATTGAGGCACGGATTGCAGAAATCCTGCAGGGCAAGCTCAATCCCGGGAAAGAAGTGATAACGGTTGAAGATATAGATGAGGTGGTCACGATCCTGGGCCAGCCGGCGGATTTCGATATGGGCGAAGAGGCAGCAGGCAGCAGGCCCGGCGCCTCACCAATCTACCAGCAGAAAAGGCTGTACCGCGACCCTGAGCGAAAAATGATCGGGGGTGTCTGCACCGGACTTGGGGCCTATTTCGGCCTGGATCCGGTTTGGATCAGGATCATTTTCCTGGTCCTTATATTTGCTTCCGGTTTCAGTATTGTGGTTTACCTGATACTTTGGATCGCGGTCCCCGAGGCACGGTCAACGGCCGAGAAGCTTGAAATGCGGGGGGAACCGGTTAATCTTTCCAACCTTGAAAAATCCATCGGTGATGAAGCCGGTCAGATCAAAGAGAAACTGCATGAC
>CAYJNJ010000084.1:0-22157 GCA_964371595.1 uncultured Bacteroidales bacterium
TCCCAGCCCGGGATCATATCCTGTGTATTGGATAAATAAAAGCCTTTGTAATGCGGAAGGTAGATCGTTGCGTTGAACCTCGGCGTGAACATCCTCATCGTCCAGTCCGTATATTTTGTCTCCCCGTATTGCTCATCATCACGGTTAACGAAAGGGAAATTCATCCCAAGGTTGATCCCGAGAAAACCATGATTAGCACCAATACCGAGCACAAGGCTGTTATTGGGCTTATAGGCCAGGCTGGCGCCGACAAGGTTGTCGTTGTATCCCATCCTGCTGTATTTAACTGAGCCGTAAAGCCTGGTAGTATAATCGGTTACAAAAGATGTGATATAGTTTGAGTCGTAAGAAACCTTGAATATCTTCTTAATAAAAGCAGGTTGCCCCGAAGCAACATTTGTGTATAAAATCATTAGAAGAAACACAATGATAATCAATATCTGTCTCTTTATCAGCATAATGTGTTTATGGAAATCAGGAATCAAAATTATGCATTCTGGCGCTTGAGTCCTAAATATAATTCCCTATTTTTGGCCAACGAAAAAGCAGTTTCAGATATAGATGGCTAAAAAAGAAGTACGGAGGAAGTTCTCATTTCTCATCACCGTCCTTGCAGGCGGTGCGGTATCCCATCTTATACGCCAGCTCCGTAACCACAGCACCGATTATAAGTACTTGTTAAGGATCATGTTAACGGTAATGGTTTGCGTTATACTTGAACCTTTCCGTTGGTGGGAAGAACTGATGTGGCGAAAGAAGATAAAGCGTTTAAAACAGTCGAAACCGCCGGTTTTCATCATTGGATTCTGGAGAAGCGGCACGACGTTGCTTCACAACCTGCTTTGCCTGATGCCTGGATCGGCCTATATCACTACTTATCAGACCGTATTTCCCGACCTCCTCCTCAGTCATTCCTGGTGGTTCAAGCCGGTAATCGGCAAGTTCTGGCCTACCCACCGGCCATTCGATGATGTAAAAATGGGGATGGACCTGCCGCAGGAAGAGGAAATCGCACTTGCTAACCTCCAGGAAGTGAGCTTTTATAATTTCCTTTATTTTCCCAGGGATTTTGAGCGGTTTTACCATAAGGAGCTTTTTATGCATGGCCTGCCTGAATATAAAATTGCCAGGTGGAAGGCGGAATATATCAGGATGATCCGGAAATCGATGTTGAATGTTAAAGGCGACCGTTTCATTTCCAAAAGTCCTTCCAATATGGCCAGGATCAGCAAGATACTGGAAATTTTCCCCGATGCCCGCTTCGTCTTTATTTACAGGGACCCGTATAAAACCGTGGAATCCTTTTACCGTTTTTTCCAGGAAATTCTGCCTGCCGTCCAGGTGCAGCACCCCGCTGAAGAGCTCTCCAGGGAAAGGGTAGCCAGGATTTACCGGGATATGGTCAACCAATATTTCGCCGATAAAAGCCGGATCCCTGAAAAAAACCTGGCCGAAGTCAGGTTCGAGGATTTTCATAAAGATATTCCCGGCTCCATCGAAAAAATATTTAAACAATTTGAACTGGAGGGTCTTGATGAAACGCTTTCCAGCGTTGAGGATTACCTTAAAAACCAGGCTGAAATACAGACGGCCCGCTACAGCATTACTCCTGAGACGATTAAATGGGTGAACGAATATGCCGGCGATATCCGTGACAGGCTGGGGTATCCAAAAATTTAAACACTATCTTCGCAGCCTTGTTTTCCATTTATTTTTATAATAAAGATGAAGAAAGAAGATTTCGGAAATGATAAGCGTTCGGCCTTTGAAGCCAAGACGGAAGCGCAGAAAATTGCTTTCGGCCCGGTGATGTTCCAGGCCGCACGTTCCCTGGTTAAACTCGGGATTCTCGAGCTTGTGAGCAAAGCGGGCCAGTCGGGTATTTTATCGGCGGAGATATCGCAAAAACTTGGTATTTCGGTATATGGCGCGGAAGTGTTGCTGGATGCAGGCCTGAGCATGGGCATCGTCAGGATGCAGGATGAAAAGTACATCCTGACAAAAACCGGGTTTTTTATCCTGAACGATTCAATGACACGGGTCAATATGGACTTTGTGCACGATGTTTGCTACCAGCCGTTCTTCTCGCTCGAAGAGTCGGTGAAAAGCGGGAAGCCGGAAGGGCTGAAGGTTTTTGGCGAATGGAAGACCATTTACCCGGGGTTGCAGTTTCTTCCGGAACAGGCGAAGAAAAGCTGGTTCGGGTTCGACCATTTCTACTCCGATGTGGCTTTCCCGGAGATCATACCGGTCATTGCAGCCGAAAAACCCTCAACACTGATGGATGTTGGCGGGAACACCGGCAAATTCGCCGTTCAGTGCGTCGCCGGCATTCCTGGGCTTGAAGTGACGATTGTCGACCTGCCCGATACGTTGAATGCCGCGCAAAAGGGGATCAAAGAAAAAGGGCTGGACAACAGGATACATTTTTACCCTGCCGACCTGCTCGATCCGGAAAAGGAACTCCCAAAAGGATTTGATGCAATCTGGATGAGCCAGTTCCTGGATTGCTTTTCCGAACTACAAATCCTGAGCATCCTGCAAAGAGCTGCAAAGGCGATGCATGAAAATTCATACCTGTATATACTTGAACTCTTCTGGGACCGGCAGAAATACGAGGCATCCTCTTACAGCCTCAATGCCACCTCGCTGTATTTCACCTGCCTTGCCAACGGCAACAGCCGCATGTACCATTCAACGGATATGTACCGCCTGATCGAAGAAGCCGGCCTGGAAACAGTAGAATCCACCGACCATATCGGCATCAGTCATACCCTGGTTAGATGCAGAAAAAAGCGATAGCTGAATAGCCCCAGGCTTCAGCCTGGGTTTGAAGGTTAGCGCATTTCTGACGTTTTCTCGAACTTAGTATCGTACTCCTTCCAGTTCGTGAATAGGTTCCAGCAAATCGAGAAGTAGAAGATATTCGACTTGAAGTCATATGGCATGGTCTCCACACCATCGACCATTGCGACATAATCCCTGTTATGGAAATTGGTGAGGTAATATTTGAATTTCAGCACTGCGCCATACGGGAACTGGATACCTGCCAGAACTGAATGCTGCACCGGTTCTACCTTGTCTGAAAACCAGATCACATCTTTCACCTCTTTTTCTTCGTTCACGAATTGTTTTTCCTTATAAACAAAAGGAAATTCAATTTCATATCCCCCGAAAACACAGAACTTATCCAGCTTACCGATCTTGATACCCACGGGGATGCCGAAATTGTAGGTGCGGTATTTAAACTTGGTATTGTTTTCATCCAGCGGGTTTTCATAAATAAAACCGACATTCCGGATAGCCCCGCCGGTAAACAACCCGAAGGTGTTATGGAAATCTACGTTCAGCATGCCCTGCAAGTTAAGGAATGGCGCCCATCTCATGATATTGCCCTGGTCATAATGATTGCCTTCATCATCAACATTATCGATCGTGGCAAATGAGAAGATCATTTCGGAGGCGAATGATCCGTAGACTTTGGTATTATCCTGTGCTTTTACATTAAAAGCAATCAGTATAAAAATTACAATCGTAAATTTCTTCATATGTTTTAAGTTTAAAAAATGAAACGATCCTGGCTGGATTTTGTTACAAGAAAGGCGCGAAAATAAAGTTATTCTCTATATTTCGATTATATTTGTTATAATTATTAGTTGAACTTTTAACCATTTCAGATTTTATACCCATGAGAATCAAAACTTTGCTTATTTTGAGGAGCGTGCTATGCTTTGGCCTTGTGCTGCCTGTGTTTTTAATATCCTGTGGTAAAAAAGAAGCCCCGCCGGCACCGCCTGCGAAAGTTAAGGTTGTGGAGGTATGGCAGACGACAGTCCCGGTCCCGATAGATTTTGTTGGCCAGACCTATGGTTATAAGGATATTCCCATAAGGGCCAGGGTCGACGGGTTCCTTACCGGTTTGGCATTCACAGAAGGATCGGTTGTCAAGAAGGGCCAGTTGCTCTATACGATTGACCCGGAACCGCTGAAGGCCATCGAAGCCTCCAAACTCAGTGGGCTGGCAGAGGCGCAGACACGGCTCGTCAAAGCTGAAAGCGACCTCAATCGGATCAGGCCGCTGGCGGAAATCAATGCAGTCAGCAAGCGTGACCTGGATGCGGCTGTTGCCGATTTTGAAGCCGCCAAGGCAAAGGTGGAAGCTGAAGAGGCACAGGTGCAGTATGCAAGGATCAACCTGGGATATACCCGGATATCCTCTCCGATCGACGGTATCATCGGCATGACGGAAGCCAAGGTTGGCGAATACGTTGGCAAAGCACCGAATCCCATCGTCCTGAATGAGGTTTCCAGCATCGATACTATCCTCGTCAATTTTTCAATCAGCGAGAGCGAATTTCTGAAGTTACTTAGAATGCAACAGGCAAAACTTGCCGATACTTCCAAGTCGAAGAATAACGATCGTGCCAAGATCAGCCTCGTGCTCTCCGACGGCAGCCTCTTCGATCAGCCCGGCAGGTTCAGCTTTGCCAACCGCCAGGTAGATCCCGAAACCGGTACCATAATGTTCCAGGCAGCCTTCCCGAACCCCGACAAGTTATTAAGGCCCGGACAGTTTGCCAGGATCAAGGTTGTCCTGGAAGAAGTGGAAGGAGGGCTCCTCATCCCGCAGCGTTGCGTCAAGGAATTACAGGGGGTCCACCAGGTTTATGCGATTAATGCGAATAACGAAATAGAGCTTAAGAATGTTAAATTAGGTATAAAAGTAGGCGGGATGTGGATGGTTGAAAGTGGCCTGCAACCAGGAGAGACCATCGTATTCGAAGGACTTAACCTGGTCCGCCCCGGCTCGAAAGTCGCCCCTGAAAAGGTCGAAATTCCAAAGGATTTAAAGAATTTTTAACCCCAAACCATTAAAACTATGGCAGAATTCTTTGTAAGAAGGCCCATCGTAGCGATGGTTATTTCGATCTTTATCGTGATCATCGGGACCATTTCAATGCTTCAGCTACCAATTGCCCAGTACCCGGAGCTTACACCGCCTATGGTTGTCGTAAATGCTACCTATACCGGTGCAAGCGCCCTCAATGTGGAACAATCGGTAGCGACACCACTTGAACAGGATATCAACGGGGTTGAAAACAGCCTCTACATGCAGTCGATCAACACCAACGACGGATATCTTACTTTAAAGGTATCCTTTGATGTATCCACCGACCCCGACATGAACAACGTGCTTACCCAGAACAGGGTATCTACCGCTACTCCGAAATTGCCGGAAGATGTCAAAAAGCTTGGCGTTTCTACCAAGAAATCGCTGGCATTTCCTCTGATTCTCGTAACGCTTTTTTCCCCTGAAAAAACTTACGACAGCTTATTCCTTTCCAATTATGCCAAAATCAATATTGGCGACAAGATCGCACGTATCCCAGGTGTGGGAAGGGTCGACGTGTTTGGTACGGGTGACTATGCCATGCGTATCTGGATTAAGCCAGATATGCTTGCTAAGCTGGGGATTACCGTTCCGGAGGTCGTCAGTGCCATCCAGCAGCAAAATGTGATCGTCGCCGGCGGGCAGTTTGGCGGTTTGCCGGCCCCCCCCGGAACGGAGTTTACCTATACCGTAAGATTAAAGGACAGGCTCCAGACTGAAGCGGAATTCGGGGATATTGTCATCCGCCAGAATGCCAATGGCTCGCAGGTCAAATTGAAAGATGTGGCCCGGACAGAATTAGGTACAGAGGCTTCGAAAACATTCGTAAGACTTAATGAAATGCCGGCGGCAGCCATTGCGATCTACCAGTCGCCTGGCTCGAATGCGCTGGAAATAACGGACGCCATTAAAAGTCTGCTGACAGGGATCTCTGCCTCATTCCCTAAAGATATCACCTATGATATTTCGCTTGATACCACACTTGCCATCACTGAAGGGATCAACGAAATTATGCATACTCTCTTCGAAGCGCTACTGCTCGTTGTGCTTGTGGTCTTTATCTTCCTGCAGAACTGGCGGGCAATGCTGATCCCATTACTGGCGGTTCCCGTTTCACTGATCGGCGCTTTCATCCTGTTCCCTGTGCTGGGATTTTCGATCAATACCCTCTCTTTATTAGGACTTGTGCTTGCCATCGGGATCGTCGTCGATGACGCAATCGTGGTGGTTGAGGCGGTCATGGTGAATATCGAGCATGGCATGGATCCCAAAACGGCGACGATCGAGGCCATGAAAATGGTTACCGGTCCGATCATAGCCACAACGCTCGTTATGATCGCGGTATTTATTCCGGTGGCTGCGGTGGCAGGGATCACAGGCAGGCTTTACCAGCAGTTCGCGATAACGATCGCAGTATCCGTGCTGTTTTCAGCCATCAACTCGCTGACACTCAGCCCAGCCCTGAGTTCCTTGCTCCTCAAGCACCCCAAACCTTATAAAGGTATAGTCGGAAAATTCTTCGGCGGATTCAACAGGTATTTCGATAAAGCCAACAACAAATACACGAGTTTCAGCCATGTGATAGCCAGGAAGGCTTCCAGGGGGATGATCTTTATCCTGTTATTATTTGTCGGCGCCGCATTTTTTGGCAAGATTCTCCCGGGCGGTTTTATCCCCGAAGAAGACATGGGATATTTCTTTATCAATGCCCAGTTGCCCGAAGCGGCTTCACTACTCCGTTCCGATAAAGTTGCAAAGATGATTGAGGAAATTTTAAAGGAAGATGAGGGGGTGGAATATTATACTGCCATTACAGGTTACAGTATGCTTACGGGCGGATATTCAACGAATTCCGTTTTCTTCTTTGTTTCCTGCAAGGACTGGGCCGAACGTGGAGGTGAAAATACGGCTGCAATGATGATTAAGCGTCTGAATGCCCAATTCAGGGCTAAAATCCAGGAAGCACAGACCTTTGCATTCGGGCCGCCGGCTATCCCGGGCCTTGGCAACGGTTCCGGCTTCAGCATCATGATCCAGGACAAGTCAGGCGGCACACCGCAGTACCTGGCCGAACAAACCCAGAATTTCATCCTGGCTGTCCGTAAGCGCCCCGAAATTGGCTCTGCCTTCACTACATTCCAGGCGAATACACCGCAGCGGTACATCGACATCGACCGGGAGAAAGCCCTTTCGATGGGCCTCAATCTTAAGGATGTGTATACCACGGTCGGGGCTTTCCTGGGGGGGAGCTATGTCAATGATTTCAACCGTTTCGGCAGGGTTTACAAGACCTATCTCCAGGCTGAGCCGGAATACCGGTACAGCGATAAGGAATTACAGCTTTTCTTTGTCAAAGGCCCGGAAGGACAGATGGTGCCGTTGAGCTCCATCGCCAGGATCGAAGAGATCTCAGGTCCGGAATATACCTTCAGGTTCAATATGGACCGGGCAGCTGAGGTGACCGGGTCCCCGGCCCCTGGGTACAGTTCGGCGCAGGCACTTAGCGCCCTTGAGGAGGTGGCCAAAGAGGTCTTGCCCTCGGATATGGGCTACGCCTGGAACGCGATGTCATACCAGGAAAAAGCAGCCTCCGGGACCATCGGGATCGTCTTCCTGTTTTCCATCCTGTTCGTGTTCCTGATCCTTGCGGCACAGTATGAAAGCTGGTCGTTGCCGCTGGCCATCCTCCTGGGTACGCCATTTGCAGTCTTCGGCGCTTTCCTCGGCACCTGGCTGGCCCGCTTCAATTCAGATATTTATGTTCTGAATGTCTTCGGACAGATATCGCTCATCCTCCTCATAGCCCTCGCCGCTAAAAACGCTATCCTTATTATCGAATACGCCAAAGATGAATTTGAAAATAAAGGCCTGTCGCTGATGGAAGCTGCCATCGAAGGGGCAAAACTGCGTCTGCGGCCTATCCTGATGACATCATTTGCCTTCATCCTTGGCGTTGTGCCGCTGATCACCGCCTCAGGCGCAGGATCCGTTGCAAGAAACGTGATGGGCGTTGCCGTGTTTGCCGGGATGATTGCCGCCACTATGATCGGCGTCTTTATCTACCCGATGCTTTATGTGGTGATTGGTAAGATGGCAGGATATGAGAAAATGCGTGACAAAGCAAAAAATAAGATCGTTGAATCAAAATCCCATGAATGATATGAGCAGGTTGGTAAAATTTTTATTGTTAGCCGTCGTTGCCGTTTTCGTGTACGGGTGTGCTGTTGGGCCAAATTTTCAGAAACCGGTGGTGAACTCACCAAAGGAATTCAGGTTTGATCCCAATGCGGCCGATACCTTTGTTACCCTGTCGTGGTGGGAATTGTTTAACGATACAGTGCTTGATACCCTGGTGCGCATCGCCATCAGGGAGAATTACGATGTGAGGATTGCCGCAGCAAGGGTTGAAGAAGCCAGGGCCGCCTGGCGGTATAACAAAGCTGATAACTTCCCCCGTCTCGGTTATGAAGGCTATATAGAAGGAGGGAACCTCAATCCTGTCCTTCAAAGCGGGAATACAGACGTTCACAGTTCCTATTATGCTGCCCCGGTACTTTCCTGGGAAATTGACTTCTGGGGGAAATACCGCCGTGCGACCGAATCAGCCCGCGCCGAATTGCTGGCTACGGAATTTGCAAAGCGGGAGGTGCTGATCAGCCTTATTTCCGAAGTCACTGCAGTTTATTTCCAGCTCCTGGATTATGATAACCGGCTGGAAATCAGTATCAGTACGCTCGTCACCCGGCAGGAATACCTGAATATTATGCAGGAAAGGTTCAATAAAGGAATAGTAGGTGAGCTTGACCTTAACCAGGCGCAGATACAGGAAGCCATTGCTGCAGCATCCATTCCGCTGTATAAGCGATCGGTGGCCCAGACAGAAAATGTCCTGAGCATACTCCTGGGAAGAAATCCCGGTCCTGTGATCCGCGGATTAAGGCTGGAGGAACAGGTCATACCGCCGGATATCCCCCCGGGACTTCCGTCTGAATTACTGCAACGCCGCCCTGATATTCTCCAGGCAGAACAGATGGTCGCTTCGCAGAATGCTATGATCGGTGTAGCACAGGCAATGCGTTTTCCTTCATTCAGCATAACCGGGCTTTTTGGCGTCGCAAGTCCCGAATTGACTACTTCCGCTATCAGCGCAGCATGGTCAGTTAGCGGTACCATCCTCGGCCCGATCTTTAATTTCGGTAAGAATAAAAGACGTGTCGAAATTGAAAGAAAGCGCACCGAGCAAGCTTATTACATGTATGACCAGACGGTGCTCCAGGCTTTCCGCGAAACCGAAGATGCCCTGATTGGCATTTCTACCCTCAGGGACCAGCTCGTTGCTGTTGAAAGGCAAAGGGTAGCTGCGGAAAATGCCTATAAGCTGTCGAAAGCCCGCTATGATGAAGGGGTTACAAGTTATCTTGAAGTTCTTGATTCGGAAAGGACCTTGTTCGACGCCAGCCTGAACGCCTCTTCAGTATTGCAGGGCAGGCTGAACTCATATGTCTACCTGTATAAAGCGCTGGGAGGAGGCTGGATTTCCGAAGCAGAAAAGACAGCGGCTGAGCAGGCTAACTGAGACTGTAAGACTGTAAGACTGTAGGACTGTAAGACTGTAAGACTGTAAGACTGTAGGACTGTAAGACTGTAGGACTGTAGGACTGTAAGATCACCACTTCACCACTCCACCACTTCAACACTCCACCACTTCACCACTCTGCTAGAACGGGTACCCAATCCCGAAGTTAATGATCATATCCGAAAATTGCCATTGATCAAGGATCAGCCTTTCCCCCTGAGGCTGGGAAGGATCGCGCAGGGGCATGGCAAAATCTACCCTCATGATGAAGAAATCAAAGTCAAGCCTGATGCCGATACCGACATCTACAGCAAATTCTTTATAGAACCTGTCGAAGCTGAATTCACCACCCGGATAGGAATCGGCGCCTTTCAACAGCCAGATGTTGCCCACATCGGCGAACAGGGCGCTTTTAATAAAACTGTAAACCGGGAAGCGGAATTCTATATTAGCTTCGAGTTGTACATCACCCATCCTGTCGAAATTATCATCAGGATTTGAGTAAGAACCGGGGCCTAACAAACGGTAAGGCCATCCCCTCATGCCATTTGCGCCACCGCCGTAATAGCCTTTTTCAAGCGGCAATACTTCGCCGTTCCCGTAAGGGATCCCGGCACCCAAAAACAGGCGGTAAGCTACGGAGCTGTTACGCGTGATCACGTTGAAGAACCGGAAGTCACCATCAATCTTGGCATATTGCGCAAATGGGATCCCGAATAAAACATAATTTCCCAGTGTATCGGTGTTAGCACCGAAAGCATTGCTGCCAAGGTTAAGGATGTTTCCGGCAGTTTCAAAGTTGCCCCTGAAATAGAAAAAGTTCTTTAATTTCCTTATATCCTGGGTATTGTAAGTAAAGGAGTACCTCATGGCAGTGATCAGGTTATCGGTATACTGATTTTTGATCTGGTCATTCGGCTCAGCTTCGAGTTCCTCTTCAAATTCAGGTGAAAGCCTGACATTGATCACACTCCAATCGAACGGGAATATCTGGTGCAGTTTTCTGTCAGATTCTTTCCATGTATAACCGAAAGCAAAATTGGTTAGCCACCTTTCATACTCAGGCCTGTTTTCGAATCCGACGCCAATGCTCATCACCGTTTTGGGCCTGAAGTATTTCGGGAAACGGTCCTGGCTGACAGGCATTAAAAACCTTGGGAAGATAACACTGGCTTCAATTCCGGTCTCAATAGTATTAAAGAAAGGTGTGCCTTCCTGGTAATCAGCACCTTCACCGAAAATCTTCTGGGCTTCAATGGCCCCGCGGGCTTTCAGGTTAAATGTCTCCGCGCCCCGGAAAATATTCGTATTGGCATAGGTAAAGTTAAGCCCGATACCCGGCCTTCCACCTGAATTGGTGGCTTCAGTCTCAACAGTGAATGAATGGACTTTTCTTTTAGACATCTCTATACTGCAATCCAGCTGTCCTGTCAGAACAGAATCCTTCGCCGGGACAGGTTTAAAGCGGATATTAGTATAGCTGAAAACTCCTAATTCGGATGCCCGTGACCTTGTCCTGGCGATGTCGGTCCGCCGGAATGGATCACCGGGCCTGAAAAATACCGATTGGATGATGGTTTTCGGGTGGACCCGGTCCCGGTAGTGGTACAGTATATAATAATCCCCCGGGAGCTTTGTGCCGGTTTTTGTGAAAGAGGGAATCACAAGGGTGTCAAGCTGGATCCCGGCATTGGCAAGGGGATCGAAATTCGGTGTGATATAAATGTTACGAATGAAATACCGTTTATGTGCAAGGGAAATTATTTTCCAGGGCTCCGACTCTGAAGTGACCTGGTAAGGCTTTACCTTGATTTTTATCTTCATTTCACGTTCACCTGCTACGCTGTCGATCTCAAAGAAAACATAATCCCTGGTGAAATAATAATAACCGTTTTCCTGGAGAATGGCCGTGATCCTGTCACGCTCATCATCAAGGGCAAATGCATTATAAACCGTTCCGGACGTGATTTTAGGCTCTGTTTTACTGTTCCTTATAAATCCCAGCAACAGGCTGTCGTCAATGGCGTAATCCACACTTTTCAACCGGTACGGAAGGGTAGGGGTTACGAGGTAATTAACATGGACTTTCTTTTTTTTAACCAGATCAGTTTTAAATCCGACATCAGAATAAAAATAACCCACCTTATTCATATAAAGCTCCATCTCCATTGCCGAACGGATAGCAGCAGCAGAATCATATAAAGAGGGCCTTTCCCCAACCTTATCCCTTAACCAGCTCCTGAATTTACTGTCTTCTTTGCCCCTGGTACCCAAATGATAGGCATACAGCTTTATCCTGGCTACTCCTAAAAATTTCTCGTTAGGCCTGGGCCTGGCAATGGTGGAAAGCTCATCGGTACTGATCGCCTTGTTTTTGGCGGAAAGTTTGACATTATTCTTTGTCAGAAGATACTCACCGGGTTTAAGTAATTTATTAACGCTGCATGAGGAGAGCAATAGCAGCATCAGTAATATTGTTGTACTTTTTATAAACCTATTTCGGGGCAGTTTCTTCACAGGGTTTGATTACACCTCAATTCGCAAAGGTATAGAAATTTAATCAGGAAGTTGAGCCGCTTTCCCTTAGCCAGTTTCTAACTTTAATTTTCTATTTTTGTCATTCAAAAATTTTTTATGCTGAGGATGTTTTCGAGGATGGTGCTCAGGATGATGGGTTGGCATATTACCAGCGTCATTCCGGCGGGCACAAAAAAATGCGTTATAGCCGTTGCTCCGCATACCAGCTACTGGGATTTTGTTATCGGCCGCCTGGCCTACTGGGTTATGGGCATTAAAGCCAGCTTCCTGATCAAGAAAGAGGCTTTTCGCTTTCCTTTCCGGGGCTTGTTGCTGCATATGGGAGGCCTTCCGGTCGACCGGGGCAGAAGCAGTAAAATGGTTGATGAAGTGGTCGAAAAATTTAAAAAATCGGAAACCCTCTTTATTGTCATTACACCTGAAGGGACCAGGAAGCCCGTTAAACAGTGGAAAAAAGGCTTTTATTATATCGCAAACCAGGCACAGGTGCCTATTGCCCTTGGATATCTCGATTATGCCAAAAAAGAAGGAGGGGTCGGTAAAGTGATATATCCTAATGGTGACATGGAGAGCCAGATGAAAGAGATCAGGGAGTTTTACCGTGCGATGACCCCCAAGCATCCTGAACGATTTAATCCCGGAGAATAATGATCAGATATTTTTTTTCCTGATTCGGAATTTCGCTTCCAGTCAATTGTTCATAAAATAATATATAGTCTTTCTAAATAATTCAACAGCGACATATATCGTTTCAAAAATACTTACTAAATATCTGTTTATAAAATGGTTGGACGTTTTCATCTTCTTATTATTACCTGCTTTTGCCAGCCGGGATGTGAACGAAAAGAGGACAACAACCAATATTACTTTTTTAGTTTTTAATGATAAACGGCATATCGTTCTTAATTTTTTTTTAAAAACTCCGGGAGCTAAGGTGCCTGTGAAGTCTGTTCCGGCGCCATTACTGATTTTTAAGCCTTCTGAGATACTAACAACAATGGGTTGATAAATAAGAATTTACAATCCTTATGTCACCGGAATTCAACAGTAGTTTTGTAGAAATGATGTATTTTATTATGTGTAATCTAACTATATAGCCATGAAAAAGTTTTTCTTATTTGGTATTGTATTGCTTTTTTTCTGCAGTTTGTCGTTTGGACAGGTTGCTATAAACTCCGATGGTAGTTCCCCTCATCCATCAGCAGGGCTTGATGTGAATTTTGTCAACAAAGGATTCCTCCTGCCCAGAATGACCTTCGAACAGGTTACTGCTATTCAGAATCCTGCAGATGGCCTTTTGATTTTCTGCACGAACTGTAACGCGGAAGGCGCAGGGGCACTGACGATTTTCCAGGGCGGAAGCTGGAAAGTGTTTGATATCAATTGTACCAAGCCGCCTATTCCTTTAGCCGGCGTGCATAATGCATCATTGAACCAGATCATCTGGAATTGGGGTGATATACCCATCGCAGTTGGTTTTAAGTGGAATACGGTAGATGATTTTGCGACTGCCACTGATCTTGGTCTTGTTAATACTTATACCGAAACAGGACTTGACTGCTGGACCCCTTACACAAGATATCTCTGGGCTTATAATTCCTGCGGACAATCCCTTCCACTGTTACTACACGATACTACCTCTTTTGAACCTTTTTCGCCTGCACCTTCTTTTATTAGTGCCAACCCAACTGATACTTCGCTTATGTGGTTCTGGTCAACCGTCCCCGGGGCTGTTGGCTATAAATGGAATTCCGTTAATGACTACTCAACCGCATTCGATGTTTCCTACCTTAATTTTTACTGGGAAAGCGGTCTGACCTGTCTTACCAATTACACACGCTATGTGTGGGCATACGACGATTGCGGCAATTCCACACCTGCCCCTATGAACGCAAGCACCGGTGCTAATCCTCCCGCAGCTCCTCCTGAAGGAAGTCATACGGCTGATGTCACTCAAATCGACTGGAAATGGAATATTGTAGCCGGAGCCGATGGGTACCGCTGGAACACAGTGGATAATTATGCTACGGCCACCGACCTTGGAACACAGACTAACAATCTGGAAACCGGACTTACCTGTAATACCTCTTATGCAAGATATGTATGGGCCTATAGCGAGTGCGGCGTTTCTGCCGTTCGCAACCTGACAAAATCAACACTGCTCAATCCACCGGCAGCTCCGGTTACTGCATCACATGACGCCACCCCGGTACAGATCGTCTGGAAATGGAAAACCGTCGCAGGTGCAACTGGCTATAAGTGGAATACCACAAATAACTTAGGTACGGCTATCGATAGGGGCACCGATACCACGGCCACAGAAACCGGCCTGGTCTGTAATACGAATTATACAAGATATGTGTGGGCTTACAGCGATTGCGGCACATCCGGAAGTACAACACTTTCTAAAGCCACCTCCCTTAATCCGCCTGCTTATCCATCACCTGCCACCCACCTTACAACCCCTGACCAGATCGAATGGAACTGGCACCCGGTTGCTGTTGCCGACGGGTATAAAATCAACTCTGTTGATAATTACGGTACTGCAACTGAAATGGGAACAGATACCAATTATCTTGAAGCAGGACTGATCTGTAATACTTCATACACAAGATATATCTGGTCATACAATGAATGCGGTGTTTCAGGATCGGGGGTTTTAAACCAGTCGACTTCACTCAACCCGCCACCTTCACCCGTTGCTTCCACCCATATCCCAACAGCTACCCAGGTAATCTGGAACTGGAACCCGGTGAACGGTGCCACAGGCTATAAATTTAATACCACCAATAACCTGGGAACAGCACAGGATCTTGGCAATGTTACCAGCAAGACTGAAACCGGCCTTGTCTGTAATACATCATTCACACGTTACGTCTGGGCGTACAGCAATTGCGGTACATCCGGCGCCACATCGCTTAACCAGGCTACTTCTCTTGATCCTCCTGTCCCACCAACTGCAGGAAGCCATTTCCCCAGCCTCACCCAAATCGTCTGGAACTGGAACACAGTTCCCGGTGCAACTGGCTATAAGTGGAGTACCACGAATAATTATGCTACAGCCGAAGATCTGAGCACACTCACTACCAAAACTGAAACCGGCCTTGTCTGTAACACCTCATATACACGTTATGTCTGGGCATACAGCAATTGCGGCGTTTCTACCACTGCCTCCCTTAACCAGGCGACTACGACCGATCCTCCGGCATCCCCGCTGGCTGCAACACATGTTGCAACCCCTGTGCAGATTACCTGGAAATGGCATTTAGTCCCTGTTGCAGATGGATATAAGTGGAATACAACCAATAATTACGCTTCTGCCATTGACCTGGCAACGGATACATCACGGATTGAAACAGGCCTTACCTGTAATTCTGCATACACACGTTATATCTGGTCATACAACGAATGCGGCGTATCTTCATTAACCACACTTACCCAGTCAACTGCGCTGGATCCGCCGGCATCACCAACAGCCGGGACCCATGTTCCCACACCGTTCCAGATCACATGGAACTGGAACACAGTTTCAGGCGCTATCGGATATAAATGGAATACTGTCAATGATTACGGTACGGCGCAGGATATGGGAGCCACAACAACAAAGGTCCAGACCGGTCTTACCTGTAATACCTCTTATACAACCTATATCTGGGCTTACAGCAATTGCGGTGTCTCCACACAATCTTCCCTGACACAGTCCACTTCATTGAATCCTCCTGCCGCCCCTGTCACCGGTACGCATACCCCGTCGCCGCAGCAGATCGTCTGGAACTGGAATACAGTCACTGGCGCAACAGGATATAAATGGAATACCTCCAATAACTATGGCACTGCCGAAGACATGGGCACCCTTCTGACGAAAACAGAAACCGGGCTCACCTGTAATACGGCTTATAACCGTTATGTCTGGGCATACAGCAACTGCGGCGTTTCGGCCATGACCACGCTGACACAGCTTACTTCACTCGATCCGCCGGCTGCACCGGTTGCAGCAACCCATGTCCCTGCACCACAACAGATCATCTGGAAGTGGAATACAGTAGCCAATGCTACCGGGTACAAATGGAATACAGTGGATAACATAGCTACGGCCACCGATTTGTTCAATGTCCTTGAAACAACTGAAACCGGCCTGATCTGTAACACCGCTTACACCCGTTACGTATGGGCTTACAGCAGCTGCGGCACATCTACCACTACCACGCTGACACAGACGACTTCACTCGATCCGCCGGCAGCCCCGGTGGCTGGTACACATGTCCCGACAGGATCAATGGTGACCTGGAACTGGAACACTGTAGCTGGCGCTAACGGTTATAAATGGAATACGACTGATAATTACGCTACCGCTATTGAAATGGGAACCAGTACAAGCTGGAACGAAGGCGGACTGAGCTGTAATACCTCTTATACCCGTTATGTATGGGCTTATGGCGACTGCGGCGTTTCAACCTCAGCAGCACTGACCCAGCTTACAACCACCGACCCGCCGGCAGCCCCTGCCGTTGCAACCCATGTCCCGGCTCCAACACAGGTGTTGTGGAAATGGACGACCGTTCCCGGTGCAACAGGATATAAGTGGAGCGCTACGAATAATTACGCAGGTGCGACAGACGTTACTACTGACACATCATACAGCGAAACCGGCCTGACCTGTAATACAGGATATACACGCTACGTTTGGGCTTATAACGCATGTAACGGCTCGACAGCAACTATCCTGACCCAGGTTACCAGCCTTGATCCTCCTGCAGCTCCGACAGCGGGAACGCATGTCCCGGCTCTGACCCAGATCGAATGGAACTGGAACACCGTAGCCGGCGCAACAGGTTATAAGTGGAATACCACCGACAACCTTGGCACCGCACAGGAAATGAACGCTGCCACAACGCATACCGAAACCGGCCTTACCTGTAATACCGCTTACACCCGTTACGTATGGGCTTACAGCAATTGCGGGACTTCGGTTTCAGGTGTCCTGACACAATCCACTTCACTTGATCCACCGGCTGCTCCCGGAGAAGGTACACACACAGCATCTGGCTCCTCGATTACCTGGAACTGGAATACCGTCGGCGGTGCAACAGGTTACAAGTGGAATACAACCAACAACTATGCTACTGCAACCGACATGGGGACCAACACTTCCTCCGTTGAAAACGGGCTGGCATGTAATACTGCTTACAATCGTTATGTCTGGGCATACAGCAATTGCGGCGTTTCTACCGCTACCACGCTGAGCCAGATGACTTCGAACGAAGCACCGGTTGCCCCGGTAGCCGGAACGCATACAGCTACTTCGTCCCAGATTATCTGGAACTGGAATACAGTTGGCGGCGCGGCCGGATACAAGTGGAGTGCTACAGATAACTTTGCTACGGCACAGGATATGGGCACTTCATTATCCAAGACCGAGACCGGCCTGGTATGTAACACGGCTTACACCCGTTATATCTGGGCTTACAACTCCTGCGGAAACTCGATATCCACAACAATTTCACAGACTACCGGCATCACAACCCCTTCAGCTCCAACTGTTGGAACACACACACCGGACCTGACCCAGATCACGTGGGATTGGAACACCGTTACAGATGCCACCGGCTATAAGTGGAATACGGTTAACAATTACAGCACGGCAACGGATGTTGGCACAGCTACTTCTCATACCGAAACAGGACTGACCTGCGGAACGGGCTATACCCGTTATGCATGGGCTTACAACGGCTGCGGACAATCGACCGCGCTGACTATGACCCAATCAACAGTGGCCTGCTGGGTTTGCGGAAATGCAATCAGCATCAACCACGTGGCTGGTAATGTGGCCCCGGTCAATAAGTCAACCTCCTATGGTACAGTAACAAATGTACCTGGCGAAACAACCAAGTGCTGGATCACCAAGAACCTTGGGGCTACTATACAAGCTGCCACTAAATCTGATACCTCGGAACTCGCAGCAGGATGGTACTGGCAGTTTAACCGGATGCAGGGCTATAAGGTTGCCGGTTCGGTCAGGACGCCGAATACCACCTGGATCGCTGATATCGATGAATCCACCGCATGGGGACTGTCGAGTGATCCTTGTAACCTTGAAATGGGTGACGGATGGCGTTTGCCTACCGGAACCGAATGGACAAATGTTGATGCCTCGGGCGGTTGGACAAACTATACCGGATCATTCAACTCAGTGTTAAAGGTTCATGCCGCCGGACGTTTGTATAATGTCACCGGTGCCCTCGGGTACAGGGGCAGCCAGGGCTTCTACTGGAGCACTGCAATGGCTGGAACCAATTATGGCCAGGCTCTGTTCACAGCCAGCAGTTCCTGTACGATGAATATGTACTTCAAATCGATGGGCTTCACCGTCCGTTGTATTAAGGACTAAACTGAATACTGCCTGTAAAAGCAGGCACAGAATACGAAAATAATTAGTCAGTCGGCTACCTGGTAGCTGGCTGACTTTTTTTATTTTCCATAAAGATCTTCCAGTTCCAGCTTGATGATCCGGGCAACGATAGCTCCCCCGGTACGGCCGAAATGCTTTGCCATCTCCTTGATGCCAACCCCTTCGCAGTACATGATCGTCAGTTCGTCGTCAAGTGCTTCCGTCCAGGGTTTGTAAGCATCTTTATGATTCTTCCGGAATTGTTCCAGCTTGTCGGAAACCTGTTTTTCTATGCCGGAATTTCTTTTCTTTCTTCCTGGTGAACGGTGCATCCTCCAGTCGTTCCAATCAGGGATAGGCGGCATTTCCGGCTTGACTTTAAGGATGGCGATATTGCCGGATTTTGGAATAAACCCCTTCGGCACTAAGGTTTCCGGGATATGAAGCTTGTTTTTTGCCCGGGTTACCGCCACATATAGGAGATTAATTTCTTCATTGAGTTTTGCCAGGTTTGCATCTTCCTTTTTAGGGTCGTCTTTCACCTTCTCCAGTTTTTCTTCCGTGATAAAATCATCGGCAAGCTGAACTGAGCCGTATTCCATTCCCTTACAGCGATGGACCGTCGAAAAGATCATCTCCGCCTTATCCTTCTCATCATTATCAACATGCTTTTCTTTTAAAAGCCTGATCAGGTAAGGGATCTCATTACCGTATTCCTTTACCACCGCTACCATCATAGCCAGTTGCCCGTCTTCTGTTTTTTCGCAATAATCTTCCAGGTCATACAGGGTATTCATCTTCCGGATCAACGGGTCCCTGATCGCAGTAAGCCGCCCGTTGTAAAGGTTCAGGACATCATACAGCGAGGCCCCTTCATCAGCATAAGTATATGAATTGATATTTCCTTCAAAATAGATATGCTTCACATTTCTTTTCTCTCTGATGTATTCAATGGCTTTCAAAAGCAGGCCCAGATTAGTCCGGGCAAGGATGGCTTTCGTCCCGGATGTCCCCGCATTGCCTTGTCCGGTAATGGTTACCGGTACCGGCTCAGCAATGTGGTCCTTCCATTTGAGCACTGCCATGGCAAGGTCGGCGATATCCTGGCCAAAGCGGAAACTGGCCGTGAGGTGGTAGATCATGTAGCCGGCTTTTTCCAGGGAATTTACCGCATGCCGCCACCCGTAGATCTGCTGGTGCGTATCACCCACAATAACCTTAACCGACTTCTGGTTTAAGAAGATGTCGAGCATGGCCGGGGAAGCATCCTGTCCTTCATCGAAGAGGATATAATCAAAATACAGCCTGGGCTGTGATAGTTGAAACTTTTTCAGGTAGAAATCATGGGTAATGTCAATTTCGCCCTTGTTCATTTTACTCAGCAAAAGGCGCGTGCGGCTTTCAATGAATGAGTAATGCTTTTTAACGAAGTCCTTTGCCTTTTTATCATAAACAACATCAAGGTAATTCAGGTCCTGCACTTTTTGTTTGTTGCTGTTACAGAAATAGGTCACGAATTTATTGATATGGTTGGCTACGATGAATTCCTCGTGCGAATCCCCGCGGGCCCTGATCCTGAGCATTTCCACGATCTCATGCGTATGATAAGCCTGCGGCCGCACGTTAAAAGCGCTGCCGGCCACTATATGCTTGTAGGCAAGCGAATGGGCCGTTTCAACCTTGACGTGGTGAAGTCCCTGTTCGGCAAACTTTTTCGTCGCTTCCGTCCTGACCGATTTATTAAAGGCCAGGTAAAGGATCTTGCTTCCCCGGGGCCGCGTCCTGGCATATTCGATGATAGTGGTTGTCTTGCCCGAGCCCGCCACAGCGTTGATCTTGATATCGCCGTCCGAGCGGATAATGTCGGTTTGTTCTTTTGTAAGGTTCATACCTGTTTATCGGGAAAAACAGAAAAAATACCCGGTGCGCTGAAAAAAAATTATTTTGACTGCCTGATGATTTTGTTTTGATATGGAATTATCCTGCCATCTAAAGTAATTTTTAAAAAATAAACCCCATCGGCTATATCGTTTAAGCTCCAGGTAAAACTCTGCATCCCTGGTGAAACGATCAGGTTCACGGGCATGCTAACCTGCTGACCCAGGCAATTAAACACTATAATTTTGACATTAGCCTCTTTAACTAAGTTGAATTCAATGGTTGCATGTTCGGAAACCGGGTTGGGATAAATCCTGATTTGATCTGTACCGGAAGGATTTTCATCAATACCAGTGATCAGACCGTTTTTGTCCGTTTTAACCAGGTAAGCATCCGACATTCCGGTCCCAAAGCTGTCGGTCAAGCCACAGGCAACATAACCATCATCGTTAGTTGTGAAAACTGTATACCCGATTTCATAACCAGCACCACCATAATTTAAGGCCCATAATGAATCGCCGTCCAGATCGGTATGAAGCAGGTATAAGTCTTCATCGCCATTGTCAAAACTCATGGTTGAACCACAAAAAATATAGCCATTTTCATCGGCAGCAATATCGACTGAGTATCCGAGATCACGATCGTCACCGCCGTAGGTTTTCGACCAGATCATATCACCGTTCGATTGTGTCTTTATCAGAAAAAGGTCGCCGGAACCGGGCAGGATGTAGATTGAAGGAAAATAGGACCCGCAGATTATATATCCCCCGTCCGGCGATTCATTGACACAAGAAGCATAAGAAATCCTTCCAACGCCTCCATAAGTCCTGTACCATTGCTGGATGCCCTGCCCGTTGGTTTTTATCAGCAAAGCTTCGCTACCGGGATCTGCAAGACCGTCATGCTGTCCACAAATAATGAAACCATCATCTGAGGACTGGATAATATGGCTAACCAAATTGATTGAATTTGGCGGTCCGATAGTTTGAAACCAGAGGGAATTCCCATACTGGTCGATCTTGGCAATGAAAATATTTTGAGTCCACAGGATGTTTTGTCCTTTTCCCTGGTAAGAAGTACCGCAAAAAACAAAACCACTGTCAGGAGTCTGGATCACAGTGAAGGCATTTTCCTCATCCGAAAAGAAAGTATATTTCCTTGTCCAGAGGGTGTCGCCATTGCTATTCATTCGGATCAGGATCGACCGGCCGGAGTTATCTTCGTAAATGCGCCCGGCCCCAAGGAAGCCTCCGTCCATCGTATTGATCAGCGCATACAATTCCGTGTATTTGCCGGGGAAGACAATCGATTTTGACCACATGAAACCACCATTGACATCGGTTCTTACCAGGTAGGCACCATGGTCATAGAACATATCAGTAGTAAATCCGGCTAATATAAAACCCCCATCCGGGCAAATTGCCATATCGTAGGCGCCATCTTCCCTTGGTGTACCGAAAGCCTTTTCAAAGGTAGGCTGCAAGAAAACCTTCACCGGTACCATGATCAAAGCTAAAAAGAGCAGAATGCTTTTCATTATGGATAAATTTTGGTTTAATAAATGATCAATAGGAAAACGAATAAATATAAGGAAAATCACGTCCCGGGTATTTAATTATAGAAGGAAAATTGGAATTTCTTTTTTAATTTAAATTTTTATCTTACTTTTGCAGCCCTTTTCAGGGGAGTTTAGCTCAGTTGGTTCAGAGCATCCCGACTTAGTCGGGAGGGTCACTGGGGCAAATGAGGTCAAAAAAGGGAGTTTAGCTCAGTTGGTTCAGAGCATCCCGACTTAGTCGGGAGGGTCACTGGGGCAAATGAGGTCAAAAAAGGGAGTTTAGCTCAGTTGGTTCAGAGCATCCCGACTTAGTCGGGAGGGTCACTGG
>CAYJNJ010000085.1:0-21370 GCA_964371595.1 uncultured Bacteroidales bacterium
ATACCAAACCGTCCAAGAAATCACCTGCCCCGCCATTCACAACCTCCACATTGCAGCAGGAAGCCAGCCGCAAGCTGGGATTCTCCGTATCGAACACGATGCGCATTGCACAGCAGCTTTATGAAGAAGGTCTGATCACTTACATGCGTACCGATTCGGTCGTTATTTCCAAGATGGCGCTTGCAATGGCAAAGGAAGAGATCATTAAAATTTACGGGGCCGAATATTCGAAAACACGCCAGTTTGCTACTAAAACCAAAGGTGCGCAGGAAGCCCATGAAGCCATCAGGCCTACTTACATGAGTAACCCTTCGATCAATGGAAGCGCGGCCCAGAAAAAACTTTACGAGCTGATCTGGAAAAGAACGATAGCTTCGCAAATGAGCGATGCCCAGACAGAAAAAACCATCATCAATATCAGCTCATCCAATTTCCCCGGACAGGAATTCATCTCACAGGGAGAAGTCATCAAGTTCGACGGTTTCCTGAAAGTTTACCGGGAATCTTTTGATGACGACAATGACGAAGAAGGCAGGAGCATACTTCCCCCGCTTTCGGTCGGCGATGCCCCGCTGCTGTCGGAAATGTTCGCCGAACAGCGCTTTACCCAGCCCCAGAGGCGTTTTACCGAGGCCAGCCTTGTTAAAAGGCTGGAAGAACTGGGTATTGGCCGCCCATCAACCTACGCCCCCACCATTTCAACGATCCAGAAAAGGGAGTACGTGGAGAAGCTTGATGTGGAAGGCTTTACCAGGAACTTTGACCTGCTGACACTGAAAAATGACGAGATCAGGTTACAGGAAAAAACGGAAAAAGCCGGCTACGAAAAAAGCAAGCTGTTACCGACCGACCTGGGCGTCCTGGTGAACCGCTTCCTGATGCAGTATTTTGAAAATATTATCGATTACCAGTTCACGGCTACGGTTGAAAAAGACTTTGATGAGATTGCACGTGGCGAAAAGAAGTGGAACGAGATGATCATCCTTTTTTACAAACCCTTCCATGACCAGATCAAGGAAACGGTTGATAAAACAGGTAAATTCAGCGGTGAACGGTTGTTAGGCACCGATCCGAAATCGGGCAAGAATATTTACGTAAAGCTGGGCCGTTTTGGCCCGGTGGTGCAGATCGGCGAAACGGAAAGCGAAGAAAAACCGAAGTTTGCCGGGCTGAGCAAAGGACAATCCATCGAAACCATTTCCCTGGAAACCGCACTGGAGCTTTTCAATTTCCCGCGCAACATCGGCACATTCGAAGGTGCGGACATGATTGTTGCCGTTGGACGTTTCGGGCCGTATGTCAAGCATAACAACCAGTTCTTTTCGCTCACGAAGATGGATGATCCCGCCACGGTGAGCCAGGAAAGAGCGGTGGAGATCATCGGGCTGAAGCGTAAACTGGATAAGGAAAAGATCATTAAGGAATTTCCCGAAAATAAAGATGTGACGGTACTTAACGGGCGGTTCGGGCCTTATATAGCTATCGCCAAATCGAATTACAAGATCCCTAAAGGGACCGATCCTGCCGGGCTGAGCCTGGAAGATTGCCTTAAGATAGCTGAAACGCAGGAAAAGAGCGGGAAAAAGAAAAGCTTCCCACCACGGAAAAAATCATGATCAATCCCATTGGATGTTCGCGATTTCCGCTTATTTTTGGCCGTTGATTTGAACTGAATGGACCTTTCTATCTATTTCGAGCCAATCCAGCTAAAGGGATACAATTTTGCCGACAAAACCCGTCGTAAACTGATGGGCGATATGGTGACCGCTTTTCTGAAGCCCGGCGATTTCCCTTCCCTGGACCATGTTGACATAGCAATTTTTGGCGTCTCCGAAGAAAGGAACAGCTTTTTCAACAATGGTTGCGGACTGGCGCCAGATGTCATCAGGAAAGAATTCTACAAGCTTTTCCAGGGCAATTTCAACCTTAACATGACAGACCTCGGGAATGTGCCCGCCGGCCATACCATCAACGATACGTATTTCGCCCTTACCAGCATTATGGCCGAACTGCTTGAACGGAATATTGTGCCCATCATCCTCGGGGGCAGCCAGGACCTTACTTTTGCGCAGTATAAAGCCTATGAGAAACTGGGCAGGATCATCAACACCGCCTGTATCGATCCCCAGTTCGATATCGGGACCTCCGGCGACAAGCTGACTTCCCGTTCCTACATGAGCCATATCATCCTTCAGCAGCCCAATTTTCTTTTCAATTATACCAACATAGGATTTCAGACTTATTTCGTTGACCAGCAGGCTATCAACCTGATGAAGAACCTGTATTTCGACACCTATCGCCTTGGGATGGTCAGGGCCAATATGGAAGAAGTGGAACCCATGGTGCGGAATGCGGATATGATCAGCGTGGATATCGGCGCCATCAGGGCCTCCGATGCGCCCGGCAACGCCAATGCTTCCCCCAATGGCTTTTACGGGGAAGAGATCTGCCAGATCATGCGCTATGCCGGGCTGAGCGATAAGCTGACTTCAATAGGGATCTATGAGGTCAACCCAAAGCTCGACCGCCAGGGGGTTACCGCCCAGCTTGCCAGCCAGATGATCTGGTACTTCATCGACGGCTTTTACAGCCGCAAGGGCGACTTCCCCCCCGATAAGAAAAATGACCTTGTCAAGTATACCGTGACAATGAAGGATTTTAAGGACGAAGTGGTTTTTTACCAGAGCCGCAAGAGCGAACGCTGGTGGATGGAGGTCCCTATCCGATCTAAAAACCGCGAACGCTACGAAAGGCACCACCTCGTCCCCTGTTCTTACCAGGACTACCAGATCGCCTGCCAGAACGCCCTGCCAGACAGGTGGTGGCAGACGTACCAAAAACTGATGTAAAGACTCATTGAGTTTTTTTCATTACTTTTGCACTCCCTCTGTGCTTACACAAGTCAGCCGGATTCAATACTGAGAAGATTCTTGTTATGAAAAAACATTTTCATGTGTTTTATAAGACAGGCTTAATCCTGTTTATCACCGCAATTTTGCTCTCGTCCTGCGTCCCGATGAATCGTATCCGGTATATCCAGGATCCGAAGGATGAAACAGCAACCAGGTCTGACTTTAAGCAGCCTGCTACTAATGAATACCTCGTCCATAAAGGAGATAACCTGTACATCAAGGTAAATGCCCTGGAAGATAAAAGCAACTACTTTGATAAAGATGATAATTACAATAATTATTATACTGAATCGGGTATCTACCTGAATAGTTTCACGGTAAATGACTCAGGTTACGTTGAATTCTCCCTCATCGGAAAAATTAATGTCGAAAACCTGACCATAGCACAGGTCCAGAAAATACTCCAGGCTAAAGTTGATGAATATTTAAAAAACACCATAGTGATCGTCAAGCTGGCAAATTTCCGCATTTCGATGTTAGGCGAATTTAAAAACCCTGGAAAATACCTGGTTTACCAGGACAAGATCACGATATTTGAAGCTATTTCGATGGCAGGCGATATGACCGATTTTGCCAAGCGGAACAAAGTACTGCTGGTACGGCAAACGGATACCGGGCTGAAGACTTACCGGGTCAACCTGAATGATTACAGCATCCTTGAATCGGACCTGTATTACCTGATGCCCAACGACCTGGTTTACGTCGAGCCGCTGAAAGGAAAACAGTTTGCCTTCAGTGAATTCCCATATGTCCTGATCCTCACCACCATAACCACCACACTTTTACTTATCGATTACTTCAGTAAATAAATATTAAAGTGGAAAACGAAGTTTCTAGTAATTATCAGCAAACCCAGCAACAACAGGAAGAAGGCTTCGATTACAAGTCATTTTTCTTTAAGATTTACCGCTACTGGTATTTTTTCGTGCTGACCATCATTGTTGCCCTCATTATCGCCTTCCTTTTTAATAAATACACCAAGCCGATCTACGAAGTGAGCACAACGGTGATCATTAAATCAGACCGCGGTGCCAATATTGACCCGCAGCAGCTCATCGGTCTCGGTTTCCGTGGCGACCTTCAGAATATCGAAAATGAAATGGGCGTGCTGGGCTCCTACTCCCTGACAGAACGCACAATCAAAAACCTCGATTTTTTCGTTGCTTATTTCGAAGAGGAAAATTTCATTTCCAAAGAACAATACGGCGATAACCCGTTTGAAGTGATCTTTGATTCAGGTCATTTGCAGCCCGCCAATGTTGAATTCAAAGTGAATGTCCTTTCTTCATCAAAATACGTAATACAGGCTGAAGCGGAAAATGCCTCTCTCTATGATTATTCTTCCTATAAAGAAACTGGTGAAAAAAACTTCTTCCTTAAAGTAAATGATACCCTCTTTTTCGGGGAACAACTCGAAGGGGAAGCTTACAGTTTCCACCTGGCGCTGAAGCCTGATGCGGAAGTCAGGGATCTCATCAATAAGAACCTGAATTTTGTATTCAAGGACCTGAAATCCCTCGTGGAAAGGTACCGTGGCCTGAACATTGAACCGATCAACAAAGACGCTTCCATCCTGAAAATATCGCTGCGCGGATTTAATGAGGCCAAAGCAGTAGCTTTTCTCAACACACTCACCCGGGAATACCTTTCAAGAGGGCTTGAAAAGAAAAACCTGGTTGCTACCAATACCATCCGGTTTATTGATGAACAGTTGATGGATATCACAGATTCACTGAGCCTCGCCGAGATCGAGCTGCAGGATTTCCGGAGCGAAAATGTGGTCATGGATATAGATTTCCAGTCGCAGCAGGTTGTTGAGTACATGAAAGCGCTGGAAACCCAGCAGGCTGACCTGAAAGTCAAAAACATGTATTACAAATCCCTGAAAAAGTACATCGAGAGCACAAAAGATGTGCAGCAGGGGCTCATTGTCCCATCGGCAATGGGTATAGATGACCCGCTGACAACCAGCCTGATCCTTGAGTTATCGACTATTGTAAGTGAAAGGTCGGAAGCGCTGCTGACATCCACAGACAAAAACCCGGCGGTAATTGCACTCGACCTGCGGATCGAGAATACAAAAGATGCCCTCCTCGAAAATGTGACTAACATCGTCAAGAATTCCGAAATCGGGCTGAAAGATATAAATAGCCGCATCGAGACCCTGACAGCCCAGATGACCAATCTCCCCAGGACACAGCGGGAATTGCTCGGCATCACCAGGAAATTTGAGCTCAGCGACAATATTTACAATTTCCTCCAGCAACGCCGTGCCGAAGCCCAGATCACCAGGGCCTCCAATGTGTCGGATAACGAGATTGTTGACAATGCCCGTGTGCTTGATGCTACCCCGGTTTATCCCAAGAACAGCCTGAATTACATCATCGCGGTCATCCTCGGGCTGATCCTTCCGGTTCTGTATATCCTGGGCAAGGATTACCTCAACGACAAGATCGTGGAACGGAGCGATATTGAAAAGATCACCCAGATCCCGATCATCGGACACGTGATCCACAGCAACAGGCTGAACACCATCGTGGTGGCAGAATCACCCAAATCCTCCATCGCCGAGTCTTTCCGGTCGATCAGGACCAACCTCTCCTTTGTCACCAAAGGAAAAACGAAAATGACCGTCCTGGTCACCTCCGACATGGTGAGCGCCGGGAAAACCTTCGTCTCCATCAACCTGGCCTCCATTTTTGCACTTTACGGCAAAAAGACCATGCTGGTTGGGTTCGACCTCAGGAAACCGAAGATCTACCAGGACTTCGGCCTGTCGAACAATGAGGGCGTCAGCTCCTTCCTCATCAACAAGAGCAAGTACGAAAACATCATCCAGCATTCGATGATCGATAACCTCGACATCATCATGGCCGGGCCGGTACCACCGAACCCATCGGAGCTTATCGCTTCTGAAAAGACCGACGAGCTGTTCAAAAGGCTGAAGGAGGACTATGACTTTATTATCATCGATACTCCTCCTGTTGGCCTTGTTACCGATGCCTTCCTGCTGATGAAATATACCGATGCCAACCTTTTTGCCGTCCGCCAGCATTATACGCTCAAAAAGGTGTTTGCCTCCATCATCAGCGATATTGAAAAAAGAAATATCCCCAATATCCATATCCTGATCAACGACGTAAAACTGACCAAAGGATCCTATGGCTACGGCTACGGTTATGGCTACGGCTACGGTTATGGCTATGGTTATGGCTATGGCTACGGTTACGGCTACGGTTATGGTTATTATTCCGATGATAAGGATAAGGACAAGGAATCGACGATGAAGAGGCTTTTTAACAGAAGCTAGTAAGCCGCAAGCTACAAGCTAAAGGCCACAAGCTTGAGGCTTGCGGCTTGTGGCTTGCAGCTTTACAGATCATACCACCAGCTCAGCGCCGCGACGCTTACAATCCAGAAGAGCAACGACAGCGGCCAGCCGATCTTGCTATAATCATTGAACTTATATCCACCGGGCCCATACACCATCAGGTTGGTTTGAAAACCCATTGGTGTGATGAAATTCGCCGCAGCGCCATGGGCCACGATCAGCACAAACGGAGTAGTGGGTAGCCCCATCTGGATGGCTGCCATTACTGAAATGGGGAAAATGAGGGCGGCGGCGGCTTTCACTGTGATGAACGAAGCCAGGAGGTTAGTTACAAGGAAGATGCCGGCTAAGAGCCCTATACCTCCGAAAGGCCTGAAAATATTAATGAAGAAATTGGCGATGATCTCGGCCAGGCCGGTCTTGATCATGGCGGTTCCCAGCGCCATCGCCAGCACAATGATAATGGCCAGGTTGTAGTCGATGCTTTTGGGAAGCTCTTTCGGTGTGGTGATCTTCAATGCCAGTATCCCGATGATCAGGATCACCAGGGCCAGAAAAAGCGGGATGAGCCCCAAAGCTGAAGTCACGATTACAGCAGCAAATCCACCGAACAGGGCCAGGTTTTTATACCATTTGAGCTTGCTGAATTCGCGCACCCTTGTTAAAAGATAAAATTCATTGCTGATACGGGAACGCTCATTGAAATCTTCACTGGCAATCACCAGGAGGACATCTCCGGCTTTAAGCCTGATGTTGCCAATTTTTCCCGGTAAACGTTCACCATTACGGTGGACGGCCAGGATGGCGGCATCGAATAAATTCCGGAAATTGGCTTCTTTTACCGTTTTGTTTACCAGGGTCGCATTTTGAGAAATAACCAGTTCCATCACTTCTGTACGCCTCTTTCTCCTGAACATGCCCACCTGTTTCAGGGTAAGCCCCGACTTGGAATTTATCATTTCGGCAATGGTACCTGTATCGCCGGCAAAGACCAGCACATCCCCCTCCTGGAGGATCACGCTTGGAGAAACTGCAGGCAAATGTTCCTCGCCGCGGGTTAATTCAACAAGGAAAAGGCCCGGAAGGTTCCTTAAATTTGCCTCTTCGATGGTTTTACCGATGTTTGGGGAATTACTCCTGATCTCTGCCTCAACCAGGTACTCCCTCGCCTGGGCAGAAAAATCCGACATGGCATCCTGCCGGTCCGGTAGGAGCTTTTTACTGAATAAATTCAGGTAAATTATTCCGATCACAAGCATCGGAAGGCCTGCCACCGTGAAATCGAACAAACGGATAGGCGTAAGGCCCGGGATGATGTTCTGATCATTGACCATGCCGCTGACGATCAGGTTTGTAGAAGTGCCGATCAGTGTTACGCAGCCCCCTAAAATGGCTGCATACGACAGCGGGATCAGCAGCTTGGAGGGCCTGATATTGTTTCGCCTGCTCCAGTTGTGGACATATGGCATCATGATCGCAACCAGCGGTGTATCATTCATAAACGAAGACAGGCCGCCCACAAAGACTGTAAGGCGGCCAAGGAATCCTTTGTAAGTAACCGTCCGCCTGAATAAGCGGTCAAGCAGCCTGTCGAGCATATCAGTCTTCCTGATCGTATCCCCTAATAATAAAAGCATGATGATGACCGCTACCTGCTCATTACCGAAGCCATTGATAATTTCTGCCGGCGTCAGTATCCTGAACAGGCCAAGGACAGACACGGCTACGATAAACGTGAATGCAGGGCCAATGATCTCGGCGTATAATGAAACTACGACGAAAATGAGTACTACTGATATGACAACTAAGTCCAGGGACAAGTGATCGATCTATTTTTATTACCTTTGCCGGTCAAATTTAATTAAAACTCTTTTGTTTTAATCATTATGGGAAATAATCAGAATCATATTTATCCGGTCTTCCACAAATTAATCCAGCGCGAAGATAAAGAAAGAAGATTGAACCAAAAGGCAAAAGTTGTCTGGTTCGCCGGATTGTCCGGTGCCGGAAAGACCACTCTGGCCAAACGTCTTGAAGAAGAGTTATTCGCCCGCAATTTCATGGTACAGATCCTCGACGGGGATAATATCCGCAGCGGGATCAACAATAACCTGCGGTTCTCCGAAAAAGACAGGAAAGAGAATATCCGCCGAATTGCGGAAGTTTCCAAGCTTTTCCTTAACTGCGGGATCATCGCCATCAACAGCTTTATCAGCCCAACGCGGGAAATCCGCCACCTGGCCATGGATATTATCGGGAGGGAGAACTTCATCGAAGTCTACATCAATGCACCGCTGTCGGTGTGCGAAAAGCGCGATGTAAAAGGCCTGTATGCCAAAGCAAGGCGGGGCGAGATCATGGACTTTACCGGGATCACCTCCCCTTTCGAAAAGCCTGAAGATGCCGACCTGGAGATCTGCACGGACCTGATGACGATCGAGGAAAGCGTCCAGAAACTCATTGAGTTCCTTCTTCCACGAATTACATTGCCAGCTGACAGTCGTCAGTCGTCAGTCGTCAGTCATCAGTAAATAAATAACAATTAACAATTAACAATAATCTCCGGTAACCATTTTCCGAATGACAGAGCTACAACGAAAATACAACCTGAATCATCTTCGCGAGCTGGAATCGGAATCCATCTACGTGATGAGGGAAGTGGCGGCCCAGTTTGAGCGGCCGGCTTTGCTTTTCTCGGGCGGGAAGGATTCCATCGTGATGGTGCACCTGGCTAAAAAAGCCTTCTGGCCGGCGAAGATCCCCTTCCCGCTGGTGCACATCGATACAGGGCATAATTTTATCGAAACCATGATCTTCCGCGATGAGCTTGTCAAAAAGCTGGGCGTGGAGCTGATCGTCGGATCTGTGCAGGAAGCCATCGATGAAGGCCGCGTGGTGGAAGAAACCGGTTTCGATGCCAGCCGTAACCTGTTGCAAACAGAAACATTGCTGAATACCCTCACAAAATATAAGGTCGATGCTGCCCTGGGCGGAGGCCGCCGCGATGAGGAGAAAGCCCGTGCCAAAGAACGGTTCTTCTCGCACCGCGACGAATTCGGCCAGTGGGACCCGAAAAACCAGCGCCCCGAGCTGTGGAACATCTTCAACGGCAAAAAGCGCGTCGGCGAGCATTTCCGGGTGTTCCCACTCAGCAACTGGACCGAAATGGACATCTGGCAGTATATCTATCTCGACAATGTCGACATCCCAAACCTCTACTTCACCCATGAGCGCCAGGTGTTTTACCGCGACGGCCAATGGCTTGCCGATGCACCTTTCATGAAGAAAAGGGATACCGAGAAGGTCGTGACTATGCGCATCCGCTGCCGTACCATCGGGGATATCAGCTGCACCGGGCTTACCGTTTCGGAAGCCTCTTCGCTGGAAGACATCATAGAGGAGATCGCCGCCGTGAGGGTAACCGAAAGGGGAGGCCGTGCCGATGACCTCAGGTCGGAATCGGCTATGGAAGACAGGAAGAAGGAAGGCTACTTCTGAAATGTTGAATGTTGAATTTTAAATTTTGAATTAGAGTTTTTGAATTACTGAGTTTGGGTATTTGAATTTGACTTTTTGAATTTATTTGGTATTTGGTGCTTGGTGTTTGGTGCTTAGCCGTTGGGATATAAACTTTTTTATTATCTGAGAGAAATTAACAGAATGGAAGATAAATTTTCTAGCAAAGCCTACCTCGAGATGGAGCTGTTGCGCTTCACCACGGCGGGAAGCGTGGATGACGGAAAGAGCACCCTCATCGGCAGGCTGCTCTACGACAGCAAATCCATTTTCGAAGACCAGCTCGAAGCTGTGAAGCGGGCCAGTATCCGCAAAGGCAACGAAGTGATCAACCTGGCGCTGCTCACCGACGGCCTGCGTGCCGAGCGCGAACAGGGTATCACCATCGACGTGGCTTACCGTTACTTCGCTACGCCCAAGCGCAAATTCATCATCGCCGACACACCGGGCCATGTGCAGTACACCCGAAATATGGTCACCGGGGCATCTACCGCCAATGCCGCTATCATTCTCATCGACGCCCGTAACGGCGTTACCGAGCAGACCTACCGCCACTCCTACATATCTTCCCTGCTGCAGATCCCGCACCTCATTGTCTGCGTCAACAAGATGGACCTGATGAATTACGATGAAGAGGTCTATGAAAAGATAAAGCACGACTTCGGCGCTTTTGCCGCCAAGCTCGACGTGAAAGATATACAGTTCGTCCCCATCAGCGCCCTGAACGGCGACAATGTGGTGGAAAAGATGAACAACATGCCCTGGTACGAAGGGGGCACGCTGCGCTACATCCTGGAAAATGTCCATGTTGCCAGCGACCAGAACCATATCGACCCGCGCTTCCCGGTGCAATACGTCATCCGCCCTATTTCCGATAAATACCACGACTACCGCGGCTATGCCGGAAGGGTTGCCGGAGGGGTGTTCCATAAGGGAGAAAGGGTGATGGTGCTGCCATCCGGCTTTGTCACCACCCTCGAGTCCATCGATTTCGATGAGAAGGAGATCAACGAGGCGTTCCCGCCTATGTCAGTCACACTGCGCCTTTCCGAAGATATTGATATCAGCCGCGGCGATATGATCGTCAGGGAAAACAATGTGCCGGAGGTTGGCCAGGATATCGAGGTGATGATGTGCTGGATGAGCGACAAGCCGCTGCAACCCGGCATGAAGTATTACATCAGGCATACCACCGCCGAAGCAAGGGCCATGATAAAAGAGATCATCTACAAAGTCAATGTCAATAACCTCGAGCGCATCCCCGACGGCAAAGAGCTGCGGATGAACGAAATAGGCAGGGTCCAGCTGAGGACCACCAAGCCGCTCTACTACGACAGCTACCGCCGGAACCGGACTACGGGGAGCATTATCCTGATTGAGGAAGGGACTTTCAACACGGTGGGAGTTGGAATGATAGTGTAAAAACTCACCCCCCGGCCCCCTCTCTTTTCCAAAGAGAGGGGGTGCCGAAGGCGGGGGAGAGTTTTTGAGTTAGAGTTTATAGTTGTGCGGTTTGAAAGGGTTTTACAATGAAAAAAACGAAATTCTCACTTCAGTCAACAATTGCACCAGAAATGACTAACTCAATAACTCCAACTCAAAACTCCAACTCAAAAACTCAAAACTCCAAACTCATCACTCAAAACTCAACACTCAACACTCGCACCTGGTACGCAATATACACTGCTCCCCGCGCGGAAAAGAAAGCCCATGCCGAATTAGTCAGCAAGGGGATCGAAAGTTATCTCCCTTTGCAGCGTACCCTGAAGCTCTGGTCCGATCGTAAGAAGTGGGTTGAAGAGCCGCTGTTCCGTTCTTATCTTTTCGTCAATATACCTCAGAACCAATATTTTGATGTGCTGAATACCCCGGGCGTGGTGCGTTACATCACTTTTGAAGGCAAGGCCGTGCCCGTTCCGGAGAAGCAGATCGAAGCGATACGATATTATCTGGCTGATTTATCTGATCCCTTTGATTACCTGTCAAATGAGCTGCCTGTCCCGGGCACTCCCGTGGAGATCATGCGCGGCCCGCTCAGGGGCCTCACCGGGGAACTGGTTCATATACAAGGCCGGGATAAAGTCAGGATCCAGATTGATGCCCTGGGTCAATTCCTGAATCTGACAATTTCCTCCAGTGATTTGCATTTTGTTTGATTTACCACCACTTCACCACTTCACCACTCCACCACCTCTCTTTAACAAAAAAGTAACATTTTCCTCTTGACATCCGTATAAAGAATGAGTAAATTTGCTACTCATTTAGCTTCAAGCTGCAAGCCGCAAGCCTCATGCATAATCTTTGCAAGGATGGGACTGACGCGGCGAAGCTTTGCCAGGCAGGTCTTCCGATGGTTTTTTCAACACAATAGGTACATTAGAACACAATAGAATCACAATAGACCCTATGTGTTTTCTATTGTGCCCTATTGTGCCTATTGTGGTTAAATAATAATGGATGTTAGATACCCTGATAACTAGTAAAACGAGATTAAAGCTCCTGTTGAAGTTCTTCCTGAACTCCAGTTCCCGTGCGCATTTGCGTAACCTGGAAACTGAATTCGGCGAGAGCACCAATGCTATCCGGCTTGAGCTCAACAAGTTCGAGGAGGCCGGCCTGCTGAAATCGGAGGTGTCGGGTAACAAGAAGGTTTTTCGCGCCAATACCGGCCACCCGCTCTTTTCCGACATCCATAACATCCTGCTCAAAACCATCGGCTTCGACCAGATCATCGACCGCGTGGTCACCAAGCTGGGGAACGTGGAAATGGCTTTTGTCACCGGTGATTTTGCCCGTGGAATGGATGCCCCGATCATCGATCTTGTTTTTGTCGGAAACGATATCAACCAGGAATATCTTGTGAAACTTGCCACCAAGACTGAAGAGCTGATCAGCCGCAAGATCCGCTATATTATTTTTTCTTCGGCTGAATTTGAAATCTACCGGAAAAATATATCTTCAAAAGACTTATTGCTGATCTGGAAGGAGTGATTGCGGTCGGCAGTCGGCATTGGAATAATGGAACTTTGGAACCTTGGAACTTTGGAACAATGGAACAATGGAACTACTTTCCGCAGGTCATTAACTATCTTGCCGGTGGTACATTTGTTTCTATTATTCCGTATATTTGCGGATATTTGGAAATGATATGAATTTTCAGGAATTCAGAATAGCATTTAATGATTTGGCCTGCGTTTCGACAAACCAGGTACTTGCCTGGTATCCGGGTTTTGATAAGAACAACCTGGGCCGTTGGGTTAAGAAAAGGTTCCTTGTCAAATTGCGAAACAGTTATTATTGTTTCCCCGAATATCTTAATAAACCAGGATTTTCATTTTATATCGCCAATTTTATATATCGTCCTTCTTACATCAGCCTACATTCAGCGCTCTCCTATTATGGTCTGATCCCGGAGGCTGTCGTACAGGTGACAAGCGTATCATCGCTTAAAACAGCCAATTTCACCAATTCCTGTGGCACATTTATATATAAAACCCTTAAGCCGGAAATGATGTTCGGGTACGACCTGAAAACTTACTCAAATAGCTGGACAGTACACATGGCGCAGCCTGAAAAGGCGTTGCTTGACCTTTTATATCTCAATCCTTATTATAACTCACAACAGGAAATGGAATTATTGCGCCTTGATGAGGATCTTATGCGGGAAAACCTGAATCTTGAGCTCTTAAAGAATTATGTTTTGAAATTTAACAACCAGTCGTTAGAAAATCGCGTTTCACTGCTTTTAAAAGCTTATGGTTTATGATCCGCCTTGACCAGACCCGAAGCTTTTTCCCTCCGCAGGTCCGTGATAATCCGGCTCATCAGAAGTATCTCCTTAAGGAATATATACAATTAATGATACTGGATTATCTTTCCAGTACCACTTATGCCCGGAAAATGGTATTCATCGGAGGAACAAACCTGCGGCTAATCAAGGGAATAGACCGGTTTTCGGAAGACCTTGATTTTGATTGCAAGAATTTTACAGAAGATGAATTCAATGAAATGACCGGATCAGTTTTGCTTTTTCTGCAACGCCAGGGCTTAAAACTTGAAACCAGGGAGAATGTTAATAAGCAGTTAAAAGCGTTCCGGAAAAATATACTGTTCCCGGAATTATTGTTCGAAATGGAATTATCAGGACACCGGGAAGAACGGTTTTTGATAAAAATAGAATGCCAGGACCAGCAGGTAACATATACTCCGCAAAAAGTCAATATCAAAGGTTGTGGCTTTTACTTCCCATTCCCGGTTCCTTCCGATGGGGTTCTGACTGCTATGAAACTGTCGGCCCTTATTTCCAGGCAGAAAGGGCGCGACTTTTATGATACGATGTTCCTTATGGGACAAAATACTCCGGATTACGATTTTCTCACAACCCGTAGCGGCATCCATAATCTATTGGAATTAAAAACTGCGTTGTTATCATTACTTTCCTCTGTTAACCTGGAGCATAAAGCCAGGGATTTTGAGCATCTCTTATTCGATAAAAGAAACAGTGCCCGGATCCTGGGTTTTAAAGAATATGTGGAGGGCCTTTAAGGAAGAAGAAGAACTTGTTCCACAAATTTTCATTAACTTTGATTAGCATGAAGACAACCCTTACAAGCGAGAAAGCCAGGCTTGATCTTATTCAAAGAAATGGACACCTTTTCTGGTATGTTCAGGAAGAAGAAAAACAAAATATCAGCCAGGAAGCGCTTGTAGAAACAATTTTGAACTATGGTGATCTGGATGCCGTCAGTTATTTATTAAACCAGGTTGGCATTAAGTTAGTTGCCTCAATATTTTTCAAACAAATCAACCAGGAACGCGTAAATTACTTTCCGCAGGTCATTAATTTTTTCACTCTTTATTTTAACCGGTATGCACCAGGAAGTATTGACAAAGATCCAGCTTGAATTGCTGCCCTTTGTGAGTTCTTTTTCAAGGGATTTCTATCTTGCCGGGGATACGGCAATTGCGCTGACTATTGGTCACCGGCGCTCTATCGATTTTGACCTTTTTACAGGAAAGCCTTTACAGGCGCTAAGGATAAAAAACCAGTTTAAGGCAACTAACATTCATTATAAAATTATACATGAAGCCTTTGATCAGATTCACCTGATGGTTGACGAGGTAAAGCTGACTTTTTTCAATTTTCCCTACGAAATCCCATCCGGAAAAAAATTTGATGCCGTTCTTAGGATGCCTGATCTGCTGACTCTTTCTGCTATGAAAGCCCTTGCATTAGGGGGACGGGCTAAATGGAAGGATTATGTGGATATGTATTTCATTTTAAAATACCATTATGATCTTCCGGCGGTTGAAAACAAAGCTGCAGAATTATTCCCTGAAGCTTTTAGCGCAAAATTATTTCGACAACAACTTTCCTATTTCAAGGACATTGATTATACGGAGAAAGTGATTTATCTTTCTGAAAATCCAGATGATAATGAAATACAGGGATTTTTAATAACCCAGGCTACTGCCCCGATATAACAGCTGCTTTTCTGCAAATATTCCACAAAATGAGTCGGCAGTCGGCAGTCAGCGGTCGGCAGTCGGCGGTCAGCATTGGAACTTTGGAACTTTGGAACCCTGGAACAATCACAAAATGAATCTCTCTAACAGCAGTCACCGCTCGCTAAAAGCTTACAAAAACATCGCCGACCTGTTCACGCTGAAAGGGATCAGACAATCTGCTCCCTTTTCACCTGATCAAATTTTACTAATAGTATGTACCTTTGTCAAAAAATAATTTTTTATGGAAACGATTCTGATCTCATCTAAAAATAAATCAGATATGGACTTGTTACAAAAGCTTGCTGAGAAAATGGGCCTCTCATATGTTTCTCTCAATGAAGAAGATAGAGAAGACATCGCTATGTTAAGGGCTTTACTTGAAGTTGACAGGTCACAAAAAGTATCAAAATCCAATGTTTTAAAAAAGATTGAAGAAAAATGCAAATAGAATTCCTTAGATCTTTTTATAAGGATTTGGATAAGTTAGAAAACAAAAAAGTGGCCTTCCGATTACTTGAAATTATCTCTCTGATTGAAAGCTCAGGATCTTTGGAAAATATTCCAAACCTTAAAAAGTTAAAAGGACATCCTCAAGCTTTTCGAATAAGAATACAAAATTATCGGATTGGGATCTTTCTTGAAGGAAGTATAGTTGAGTTTGCCAGAATTCTTCCGAGAAAAGACATTTATAAGTATTTCCCAAAATAATTGATGGTGCCGCTGACGCTGAGTTATGAACGATTATCTGATATCCCACGACTATTAAGACTTTCTGCGGCAGATTGTCGCAGAATTACCATGGCGCCATCAATTTCAACAGACAGTGTCTGTCGCATTCACTTCATCTGATAATCAGTTGTCTATAATTCAAACGGTGACTGCCACTAAAGATGTCACCAAAGATGTCACCAATAAATGATTAGAAAAAATCCTTGAATTGGTACCGATGGCTTTGTAATATTGTTTATTTCAAATACACATAATTTGCCTTTTTGTTTATTGTGAATATACATTATGAGAACATATTCCACAAATCCACTCAAATTAATCACAACTGGTTTATGACCCTCTTGGATTCTGAATATTACAGGTTTTTAGGGTTACAACCCTAAAATATTATTTGTAAAAATTTGCAGATCGCAATGTTTTCGTTATAAACAAATAATAGTTACCGTTACAAACGAATGCTATTAGATTTAGTACATATTAATATTCTTTCTGTAAAACTTATACTTTACAATTAGTAAATCTATTTGTAAACCTTTATTTTACATTCAGTTGATCTTTTAGTAAATTTCTTTATCATAAAGAAAAACAAAACTTCAGTTTTTCGTAAAGGACCTGTTCCACAAATTCACTCAAATTAAGACACAAATTAACACAAATCTAAATGGACGAATTTCCTTTTAAAGAAGAGTGCTATAAAATTATTGGTTGCTCCATGGAAGTTCATAAAGAACTCGGTCCTGGTTTTCTGGAACCCGTTTATCAGGAGGCACTGGCCCTGGAATTAGCTGAAGCTGATATTCCCTTCGTGAAGGAAAAAGTATTGGATGTTCACTATAAAGGCTCAATTATTTAAAAGCTACAGGTAAAAAAATTGGGTTGCTGATCAATTTCGGATCCCGAAGCCTTCAGTATAAACGTGTTATCTTATATTTGGTGAAAATTTGTGTCCAAATTTGTGTGAATTTGTGGACAAAATGAATCTGTCAGCCAGCAGCAACCGCTCATTGAAAGCCTATAAATTTATTTCCTTCTACATAAGGATATTAATTATTATTTTTGTCCTTCTATAAAGGGATGATAATGAAAGAATATTACAGGGAACTTATTCACGATTTTATAGCCCGGGATCTCTCGGCAATTAAACCCAGATCACTGGCCCTTCCTGAAATACCCGGGAGAATTATTACTGTCATTGGAGCCCGCCGGGTTGGGAAAACCTATTTGTTCCTGAATCATATCAAGCATCTTCGTGTAAAAGTTGATGCCTCAAAATTGATCTATATAAATTTTGAAAATGACCGGTTGTTTCCTTTCACTCTGGCAACAGCACAGGATCTGGTCGACACTTATTATGAACTTTTTCCTGCAAATAAAGCGGAGAAAGTATATTTCTTTTTCGATGAAATTCAAAATATACCTGATTGGCATTTATTTATCAGGCGTTTATACGATACTGAAAACTGCTACCTGTTTCTGACAGGATCTTCTTCCCGCCTGCTAAGTAAAGAAATAGCCACTTCGCTAAGAGGACGCACGATCACTTATGAGTTGTTTCCCCTATCGTTTCTGGAATATGCCGGATGGCATGGCATCAATACCGTGAAAGGCTATACATCCAGGCAAAAAGCTGAACTGCAACATGCTTTTCAAAATTATATAAATGCGTCGGCGTTGCCTGAATTATTCAGGGAAACAGATGTGAGTATGCAGCAAGCGGTTCTGCATGAATATGTCAATATGGTAATTTATAAAGACCTGATTGAAAGGCATGGGTTGACCCAGCATAGTCTAATAAAACTTTTTATTCGTTTTTTAATAGTTAATATTTCTAACCAGGTCAGTATCAACAAAATATTCAATGATTTTAAATCACAAGGTCTTCAATTATCGAAAAACAGCCTTTATGATTTTCTGATCTATCTGGAGGATAGCTACATCTTTTACAATATAGGTATCTATTCCGAAAATCTACGAGAAAAGCAGCGCAACCCCAAAAAAATATATACAGTCGATATTGGGCTAAAGCTATTAATGGATTACCAGGCTGATAAAGGCCGTTTACTTGAAAACCTGGTTTATCTTCAATTAAGGCGCAGGTACGTGGAAATCAATTATTACAGAGGTTCGCAAGAAGTCGATTTTTGCTACACATCAGATGGAATCCTCCATTTTATTAATGTAACTTACAATATTTCTGACAAAACAACTTATGAAAGAGAAGTCCGGGGATTAACAGACGCCATGCACCAAATGTCAGTTTTCGAATCCACCCTGGTAACAGGCGAGGGAAATGGCTCAGTTTTAGAATTGGATGACTGTAAGATATATATCATACCCGCCTGGCAATGGCTGCTGGAAGGATGAAAAATCACCGCTCGCTAAAAGCCTACAAAAACATCGCCGGGCTGTTCACGCTGAAAGGCCTGAACATCGCGATAGGGTTTGTGCTGGTGCCGCTGACACTCAGTTACCTCGACCCCACCCGCTATGGCATTTGGATCACGCTCAGCGCCATTTTCAACTGGTTCAGCCTTTTCGATGTCGGCATGGGCCACGGGATGCGTAACAGGCTGGCTGAAGCCATCGCTAAAAACGATATCACCAGGGCAAGGATATATGTCAGCACCACCTACGGTGCCCTCGTCATCATCTTTGCAGCCGTTTTCCTGCTGTTTTTCATTATAAACTTCTTCCTCGACTGGACCCTCATCTTAAATACCCCGAAAGATTACAAGGAAGAACTGGGACTGTTAGCCGGTTTCGTCTTCTTTTTCTTCTGCATGCGCTTTGTCACCGATCTCATCGGTACCATCGCACTGGCAAAACAGGAACCGGCTTTTTCACAACTCATCAATGTAGGGGGACGTGCATTATCCCTGCTGGGTATCTTCCTGCTTACCCTCACGACCGAAGGCAGGTTACTTTATCTTGGCATCACCCTGACAGCTATCCCGGTGATAACCAGCATGCTGCTGAGCTTTTTCATATTCAGGTCACGGTATAAAAATATCCGGCCCTCAATCCAACTGGTCAGGTTTTCGGAATTGCGGAATATTATGAGCCTCGGCATCAAATTCTTTGTTATCCAGATTGCAGCCATTGTTTTTTATCAGACCAACAATATCATCATCGCCCAGTTGTTCGGGCCGGAAGAGGTTACCCCCTACAGCATCGCCTTCCAGTATTTCAGCATCGCCACCTTTGCTTTCACCACCATCCTCACCCCCTACTGGAGCGCTTTTACCGATGCTTATGTCACCGGTGAGACCGACTGGATCAGGAAGGTGATGCGGAACCTGAGGCAGATATGGCTGGCCATGGTGGCCATGGTGATCATCATGTTCTTCGCATCGGATTTCCTGGTAAACCTTTGGGTCGGCGACCAGGTGACCGTTCAGAAAGACCTGTACCTGGTAATGGCGATTTATGTTCTTATCACCGCCTTCCTGGCCATTTACAGCCAGTTCCAGAACGGCGTGGGCAAGGTCATGATCCAGTTTTACCTGGCAATCGGGCTGGCTTTGTTACATATACCCCTGGCTATTTTTTTCAGCAAACATTACGGCATTGCCGGGATCATGTTCTCCATCATCATTTTTGGCATCGTCCAGATCCTGATCTATCACCGGCAATATGTTAAAATAATCAACCATACCGATACCGGTATCTGGGCTAAATAACTGATAGTATGAAAGTAGTAATCCTTGCGGGTGGTTTTGGCTCCCGTCTCTCCGAAGAGACCGGTTTAAAACCGAAACCTATGATCGAGATCGGGGAAAAACCGATCCTCTGGCATATCATGAAGATCTATTCTTATTATGGATTCAATGAGTTCATCATTCTTTGCGGATACAAAGGCTACCTGATCAAGGAGTATTTTGCCAATTACTACCGCCACAACGCCGATTTGACCATCGACATGGAAAATAACTCAATTGAGTATCACCGGCATCATTCCGAGCCCTGGAAAGTCACCCTGGTCGATACGGGCCTGGAAACCATGACCGGCGGGCGGATCAAAAGGGTGAAGGATTATATCGGCCGGGAACCTTTTATGCTGACATACGGTGATGGCGTTGCCGATATCGATATCCCGGAACTTCTGAACTTCCATAAAGCGCACGGAAAATACCTCACGATGACTTCGGTGCAGACCGAGGGCCGGTTCGGATCATTGCAGATCGATCCGTCGAGCAAAGTGGAGCAGTTCAGGGAAAAACCGAAGGGCGACGGCTCCTGGATCAACGGCGGCTTTTTTGTCTGCCAGCCGGAGGTTTTCGATTATATCGAGGGCGACAATACCCTTTTTGAGCGCGACCCGCTGGAAAGGCTTGCCGCTGACGGCCAGTTGTTCGCCTTTAAGCACCATGGCTTCTGGAAACCCATGGATACCCTTCGTGATAAAAAACAACTCGAGGATTTAATCGAACAACATAATGCCCCATGGATAAAATGGTAATGACATCATTATACGGCGGATATTTTAAAGGACGGAAAGTCCTGCTCACAGGGCATACAGGATTCAAAGGCTCCTGGCTGTCTGTCCTGCTCCACCGCCTCGGGGCTGACGTTTACGGCTATGCCCTGGAACCGCCCACCGATCCAAGCCTGTACAAGCTGGCTTTGGTCGACGAACTGCTTACCTCGACCATCGGCGATATCCGTGATTATGAAAAGCTTAGCAGCACATTTCGGAAATATCGACCCGAAATCGTCATTCACATGGCTGCCCAGCCCCTGGTGAAAGAATCTTATAAAAACCCCCGCGAGACCTATGAAGTCAATGTGATGGGCACGGTGAACGTCCTGGAAGCCGCGCGCCATACCGATAGCGTCAGGGTGATCCTGAACGTGACCACCGACAAATGCTACGAAAACAAGGAATGGCCCTGGGCTTACAGGGAAAATGAAAGACTCGGCGGATACGACCCGTATTCGAACAGCAAAGCCTGCTCTGAGCTGGTCACTTCTTCATTTCGCAATTCTTATTTTAATCGTAAAGATTATCATGAACATAAACTGGCCCTTGCCTCGGCCCGTGCCGGCAATGTGATCGGCGGGGGCGACTGGGCTGCCGACCGGCTATTGCCTGATTTCTTCCGGGCTATCACCGGTGGAGAAAAGGTCATGATCCGCAGCCCTTATGCGATCAGGCCCTGGCAGCATGTGCTGGAGCCGCTTTCTGGATACCTCGCCCTGTGTGAAAAGCTCCATTCCGGCGATCCTGAGTATGCTGAAGGTTGGAATTTCGGCGCCAGCGAATCCGATGCCCATAACGTAGAGTGGGTCATCAACAAAGTCTGTAAGCTTTGGGGGGCCGGGGCTGCCTACGAAATCGACAAATCGCCTCAACCACATGAAGCGACCTACCTCA